>CANKCT010000023.1 GCA_947480465.1 Actinomycetota bacterium | reverse complement strand
TACCACCAAAAGCTAAATCATCGGTATTAATGATTTCTCGCCAGCGACCTGTTGTTGGAAAAGGTAGTTGGTATCGCTCATGTGGCACGGGTGAAAAATTCGTAACACACACGACTGGATTACCAGCATCATCCCATCGTGAAAATGCAAGCACGTTCGCCGCTCCATCATTTCCAACGAGCCAAGTGAATCCCTCAGGTGAAGTGTCCTTCTGCCACAAGGCCGGCGTAGCTACGTATTGCGCATTGAGTGCGGTAATTGTTTTTTGAATACCTTGATGCTCTGCAAACTCAGTCAAATACCACTGAAGTCCAGCACTTTCACTCCACTCATCATTTTGTGCAAATTCACTGCCCATAAAGAGGAGTTTCTTACCAGGATGACCCCACATATATCCATACAGTGCACGCAAGGTTGCTAATTTCTGCCATCGATCACCTGGAAATTTATTAACTAACTGTCCTTTCCCATGTACAACTTCATCGTGGGATAAAGGAAGCATAAAATTTTCACTCCATGCATAAAGGATTGAAAAAGTAATCTCATCATGGTGATAAATTCGATGAATCGGGTCATGTTGCAGATATGCCAAAGTATCGTGCATCCAGCCCATATTCCATTTGAATCCAAAGCCAAGCCCGCCTGATGTAGTGTCTCTGGTAACTCCAGACCACGCAGTTGACTCCTCCGCGATCATCATGATTCCTGGATGGATTTTGTAAGCCGTAGAGGTCGCCTCTTGTAGTAATTGGACCGCCTCTAAATTCTCTCGTCCACCATTTTTGTTGGGAAGCCACTGACCCGCTTCTCGCGAGTAATCGAGATAGAGCATCGATGCCACTGCATCAACACGGAGACCATCTATATGAAACTCTGTGAGCCAATACAAAGCACTTGCGACCAGAAAATTTCGAACTTCATTTCGTCCAAAGTTAAAAATTAAAGTTCCCCAGTCAGGATGCTCACCTAATCGTGGATCTGCATGCTCATATAGTGCAGTTCCATCAAATTTCGCTAAGGCCCATTCGTCCTTAGGAAAGTGGGCAGGAACCCAGTCGAGAATTACGCCAATCCCAGCTTTGTGAAGTGAATCAACTAAAAATCTAAACTCGTCAGGAGAACCAAAACGAGATGTAGGCGCAAAAAACGAGGTGACTTGATAACCCCATGAAGGACCATATGGATGCTCGGTGACTGGTAGAAATTCGACATGTGTAAAACCATGCGCAATCACATAATCGACAAGTTCAACGGCAAGTTCGAGATATGTTAATCCTAATTTCCATGAGCCCAAGTGAACTTCATAAGTGCTTATTGGTTCACGCCATGATTGAAAACTCTCACGTTGCTTAATCCACGCTGCATCTTTCCATTCATAAGTTGACTCATCAACAACAGAAGCAGTCAATGGCGGTACTTGGGTGGCACGTGCTAGCGGGTCTGCATGATCAATCCAACGACCATCGATTCCACAAATAGCGAACTTATATTTGGTCCCAGCACCAATATCTGGAATAAAAATCTCCCAAATTCCATATGAGCCAATTCGCAGCATGGGGTTAGTGTTTTTATCCCAATAGTTGTTATCACCAATTAAAGAGACCGCCCGAGCATTTGGTGCCCAAACAGCAAATGTGGTGCCTAATAGCGTGCCGGATTCGTCCCGACACACATGCGCTCCGAGCGCATTCCATAACTGTTCGTGGCGTCCCTGTGAGATTAAATGTAAATCAAGCTCTCCCAATGTTGAGTGGGGATTGAGGAAACTGGCCATCATTAAATCTTTACTTGGCAGATATGGGCAACTTTGCCGACTGGTCGAGTTGGATCAAGTGAAACATATGTATCAGGCGACCAGTTAAAAGTGGATCCATCGAGTAAATCCTTCACTGTAAAACTTGTGCCATCAATTCCAAGTGCCTTAGTATCCCAATGAACAATGGTTCCCTGTGCATAATTTGGATCAAGATTAACTACAACTAAAATCAAATTGTCACCATCGCGTTTTGAATAAGCAATAATCGCTTCAGATTCTGTATGGTGGAAAACTAAGTTACGAAGTTTTAGTAGCGCTGGATTATTCGCACGGATGCCATTTAATTGTTTAATATATGGAGCTAAAGTAAGACCTTTTTTAGCCGCGCCATCCCAGTCGCGAATCTTTATTTGGTATTTTTCTGAATCTACATACTCTTCACCGTCTGCTTTTAGTGGAAGGTGTTCATATAGTTCATAGCCTGCGTACATTCCCCATGATGGAGAAAGTGTTGCGGCTAAAACCGCGCGCAAGGCAAATATTGCGGGATTGCCGCTATGAAGGTGGAATGGATTGATGTCAGGTGTGTTTACCCAAAAGTTGGGTCTAAAAAACGCACTTGTATGGGTTGCAACTTCACGCCCATATTCAATGAGTTCGGATTTACTAGTGCGCCATGTGAAGTATGTATATGACTGATGGAATCCAGCTTTTCCAAGCGCATGCATCATTGCAGGGGAGGTAAATGCCTCGGCTAAGAAAATTACGCGAGGGCTTTCAGCGCGAACGATTGCTAATAGATCTTGCCAAAAATGCACGGGCTTGGTGTGAGGATTATCAACTCGGAAAATCTCCACTCCCTTTGATACCCACAGGCGGATTATGCGTAGAACCTCATTTCGCAAACCTTCATAGTCATCATCAAAGTTAAGTGGATAGATGTCTTGGTATTTCTTCGGCGGGTTTTCAGCGTATGCAATCGTGCCGTCGGCTCGCTTGTTAAACCACTGAGGATGAGATTTCACCCAAGGGTGATCCGGAGAAGTCTGCAAAGCTAGATCTAACGCAACTTCAACACCATTTTTCTTGGCCACTGCAACGAAGTTTTCAAAATCTTCCATAGTTCCAAGTTCGGGATTAATTGCATCATGACCCCCGGCAGTTCCGCCTATCGCCCACGGAACACCTGGGTCACCAGGAGCCGTTGTTAAAGAGTTGTTTGCTCCTTTTCGGTGCGAGACTCCAATGGGGTGAATTGGCGGTAAGTACAAGACGTTAAAGCCCATGTCAGCAACTGCTGGAATTCGTTTCAGTGCGGTTTTGAATGTTCCGCTCGTAACTGTTCCATCAGAGTTTTTGATTGCGCCTTCACTACGCGGAAAAAATTCATACCATGATCCAGCAAGGGCTCGTTCTCGATCAGCATAGATTGGGTATTTTTCACTTGAGCCCATAACAGTTCGATATTGTGACGTGCTATCTGCTTCTACAATAAAAAAGTATTCACCTTCAGTAGGTATGAATACTTCGCCTTCAAAACGATTTGACCCTGGCCAGTTTTCTAACATCTGGCTGCGTGAGATTACTTTCCCATCAACACCATGTAAAACGACTTCTGCTGTAAGTTTTTCATGACCTTCAATAACTATTGTTGCATTCACCGTAATGCGTTCACCTGCAACTGCTTTTACGGGAAGAAATTCTCCCCCAAAGAAGACTGTGGGGGAGACATCGCTAATTGCAATTCTTGAAATCAACCGGAGCCTTCCGTATTGCCTGCATCTGCAGCAGATATATCGTGAATACGATACTTCTCCATTGCTGCTTTCACAACGGATTGCTTAACATGGCCCAGTTTTTCCAACTCTTGCAATGTGGCTACAGCGATTGACTCTGCATCAACTTTGAAATGTCGGCGGAGGGCTCCACGAGTATCAGAGAGCCCAAACCCATCGGTGCCAAGTGACATAAATGGGGCAGTAATCCAAGGAGCAATCTGATCTTGGACTGCTCGCATGTAATCACTGACTGCAATTACCGGACCAGGCTGACCTTCTAGTTTTTCAGAGACATATGCCCGTCGCTTATTAGTTGGGTTAAGGAGATTGTGGCGATCTGTTTCAAGACCATCACGACGAAGCTCGTTCCATGATGTAACTGACCAAACTGAAGCTTCAACACTCCAATCTTCACGGAGAAGTTTTTGTGCTTTGAGAGCCCAGTTAACACCGACACCAGATGCCAAAATCTGTGCACACTTTTTGCGCTGACTATTTCCAGCTGAATACAGATATATTCCTTTGAGTAAACCTGCAACGTCTAGGTTGTTTGGCTCGGCTGGATGAACATATGGCTCGTTATAGACGGTTATGTAGTAATAAACATTTTCACTATTTTCACCGTACATTCGACGAAGACCATCTTTAACGATGTGACCAAGTTCGAAAGCATACGCTGGATCATATGAGACGACGGCTGGGTTAGTTGAAGCGAGTAGATGTGAGTGTCCATCTTCATGCTGTAAGCCTTCGCCATTTAAAGTTGTGCGGCCAGCAGTTGCTCCAATGACAAAGCCACGAACTAACTGATCTGCCGCTGCCCAGAATGCATCTCCAGTACGTTGGAAACCAAACATTGAATAAAATATATACATTGGAATCATTGGTTCGTCATGAGTTGAATATGAAGATCCAACTGCAGTAAAAGATGCTACTGAGCCAGCTTCATTAATTCCCTCATGCAGAATAACTCCTGATGTGGACTCTTTATAAGACAACATTAACTCGCGATCTACTGCCTTGTACTGTTGACCATTTGGTGAGTAAATCTTCATTGTTGGAAAGAGTGAATCCATTCCGAAGGTACGTGCCTCATCTGGAATTATCGGAACAATTCTTGATCCAAGTCCTGGATCTTTCACTAAATCTTTTAGCATTCGAACAAATGCCATCGTTGTAGCAATTTCTTGCGCACCAGAGCCGCGCTTAACAGACTCGTAGACAGAGTCATCGGGCTGTGGCAAAGGTCTTGAAATACTACGACGACGAGGAATTGAGCCTCCCAAAACTGCCCGACGTTCAGCCAGATACTTAGCCTCTTGCGAATCTTCAGTAGGTTTAAAGTATGGTGGTAAATATTTATCTAACTTTTCATCTGGAATTTCTAGATGCAAGGTGTCTCTGAATTGCCTGATGTCTTCAAGACTCATCTTTTTCATTTGATGCGTTGAGTTACGACCTTCAAAAGTAGAGCCGAGAGTCCAACCCTTAATCGTCTTAGCCAGAATCACTGTTGGGCGGCCATTGTGCTGGACTGAAGCGGTATACGCCGCAAACAACTTCTGATAATCATGGCCTCCACGACGAAGACTCCAAATCTTTTCATCACTCCAATCGGCGACCATGGCAGCTGTACGTGGATCGCGTCCAAAGAAGTTTTCGCGAACATAGGCACCAGATTCAGCTTTAAATGTCTGGAAGTCACCATCAAGAGTTTCGTTCATCAGTTTGACTAGCGCGCCTTCACGATCTTGTGCCAGAAGAGGATCCCAATCACGGCTCCAAACAACTTTAATCACATTCCAGCCCGCACCACCGAATACTGATTCGAGCTCTTGAATAATCTTTCCGTTACCGCGCACAGGTCCATCTAGGCGTTGTAAATTACAGTTAATAACAAAAGTTAAGTTGTCTAACTTTTCACGAGTAGCAAGACCGATGGCACCAAGAGAATCAACTTCATCAACTTCGCCATCGCCCAAGAATGCCCAGACATGTTGGTCATCAGTATTTTTGATTCCACGGTTGTGTAAATATCGGTTGTAGCGAGCTTGATAAATTGCATTTAGTGGTCCAATTCCCATTGAAACTGTTGGGAACTGCCAAAAATCTGGCATTAAACGTGGATGCGGATAGGACGACAAACTTCCAGAAGGATGCGATAGCTCTTGTCTGAAACCATCAAGTTGATCTTCACTTAAACGGCCTTCGAGAAAAGCACGTGCGTACATTCCGGGACTTGCATGTCCCTGGAAAAATATCTGATCTCCACCACCTGGGTGATCTTGTCCGCGGAAGAAATGGTTAAAACCAACTTCATACAACGCAGCTGAAGATGCATATGTTGAGATATGTCCACCAACACCCACGCCAGGACGTTGCGCACGATGCACCATCATTGCGGCATTCCATCGGTTTATCGCCCGAATTCGGCGTTCAATGTTTTCATCACCAGGAAAATCTGGTTCATGCTCTGGCGAGATCATATTGATGTAATCAGTTGTGCGTAAATCGGAAAGGCCAATCTTCTTTTCATGTGCGCGCTTGAGTAAGCTCAACATCAGGTACCGTGCACGGACTGGCCCTGCATGGGCAAGGGCTGCATCAAATGATGCCGTCCACTCTGCAGTCTCAGTTGGGTCGGTATCCACCAACTGTTCGATTATCTGGTCTGGCGCTTCGAAGTATTCGCTCATGGCGCTTATTCTCCCTTGAACTGCCCAGTAAGTCGAAATCGAAAATTAAGCCGCGAAACCTCTTGCTTATCGCGGGCAGATTCGGTGGACTTAGCCCGTGCCAGTCAGGATGGGGATGAAAAAAGGCGACCTAGTTCTTGAGGTCGGCCGTGGCGATGACTGCGATTCCAAATTTCGAGACCAATTAGCGGCAATCACGCAGACCCAGTTTTTAGATGGCCACACCCAAGAAGTTGTCGATGCCGTGATTATTTGGTGGCGTGACGGTGATGGCGATTTAGTTGATGAACTCATGGATTCGCTAACTTATTTGACCGCTGAAGGTGCGATCTGGGTTTTAACTCCTAAAGTAAATCGCGAGGGACATGTCGAACCAAGTGAAATTCAAGATGCAGCACCAACTGCAGGATTAAGCCAAACTTCTACAATTTCGGTTGCTCCAGATTGGACAGCAACTCGTCTAGTGGCACGCAAGGCAGGCAAACGGTAGATTTACCTACATGACATTAACTATCGGCCAAGCGGCTCCAGATTTTGACGTACTCAACCAACATGGCGAGAAAGTTTCGCTAACATCATTTAAAGGTGAAAAAAACGTAGTCCTACTTTTTTATCCATTCTCGTTCTCTGGTATTTGTACTGGTGAGCTTTGTGCATTGCGTGATGACCTTTCAGCATTTGCAAATGAGAATGTTCAACTACTAGTTATTTCATGTGATCCAATGTATGCACAGCGCGCATACGCCGATCAAGAAAAATATAGTTTTCCAGTCCTCACTGATTTTTGGCCACACGGTGCGGTTTCAAAGGCATATGGTGTTTTTGATGAAGCTCGTGGATGTGCAGTACGCGGAACTTTCATTATTGACAAAGCGGGCATCCTTCGCTGGCAGGTAGTAAATGGACTTGGCGATGCGCGTAATCTAGAGGATTACAAGGCTGCCATCGCTACGTTATAAGAGGCGATTTACCTTTTCATCACACCTGAAGTAAGATTCCCCAGTACTCGTGATGAGTGCGCGGGTGCTTAGCTCAGTGGTAGAGCGTCTCGTTTACACCGAGAATGTCGGGGGTTCGAAACCCTCAGCGCCCACCAGAAGTATGCGAAGGAGTTGGTCATGAAGGCTAGTGCCAGTGATCAGCGGAAAATTTTAGATATCGCCAGCATTGACCAAAGAACCACAGCTCTCAATCACAAGTCAGCCACCCTTGCCGAACATGCTTTGCTCGCAAGTGCTACTACTAAATCAAATAACACTCGAGATTTACGCATTGGGGCTCAAACTGAACTCAGTGATGTCAAGCGTGAACTTTTGCGTGCCGAAGCTGATGTTGAGCAGATAGTCATGCGGATTAATCGTGACGAGTCTCGCCTCAATAGTGGGTCAGCAACACCTAAAGAGTTAGAACAGTTACAGCATGAAGTTGGAACTCTCGGAGCACGTCGGGCAGAGCTAGAAGAAGTTGAACTTGAAGTGATGATGAGAATTGATGAGATTAATTCTCGAATAGCAGAACTCAGCGAACTTGAGGCGACATATTCAGCAGAGATTTCAGATCTCGAAATTCGTAAAGAAAATGCGCTAACTACATTTAATACTGAGTTAGAGTCACTTGTACTATTACGTACACAAACTGCTGAATCAATTTCAGCAGAGTTCATGGCACTGTATGAAAAAATTCGTGCTTCAAACAATGGCACCGGTGCCGCGTCTCTTACTGGTGGATCTTGCAATGGTTGCCATCTATCAATTAATGCAATCGAGTTAAAGCGAATTACAGATTTAGCCGAGGACGAAGTTGTACGATGCGAAGAATGTAGATGTATCTTGGTTCGCGGGGTTTAAACAAATGGCTCGTCACTTCAAATTAACCGCAGATGGTGGATCGCGGGGTAATCCTGGTCCAGCTGGATTTGGCGCGGTAATCACTGAAAATGGTTCGATTATTGCTGAGCTCTTTGACTTCATCGGGATTGCAACTAATAATGTGGCCGAATACAGTGGGCTTATTGCCGGACTTAAAGCAATAAATTCAATAGATTCAACTGCAACTGTTGATGTCAAAATGGATAGCAAATTAGTTGTGGAGCAAATGTCGGGTCGTTGGCAGATAAAACATGCAGACATGCGTTCCCTCGCCCAAGCAGCACGTGACGCCCACATCCCTTCATTGGTGAGCTACACCTGGATACCTCGGGATGAAAATTCACATGCTGATCGTTTAGCTAATAAAGCTTTAGATGAACAATCTGGCAGCGGTGAGGTTGTTGCGATTCAGAAGAATTATTTAACCGAACGGCTTTTGTCGAAAGAGATTGCAACGACAATTTTTCTTATTCGCCATGGTGAGACGCCACTGACGCCTCAGAAGAAGTTTTCTGGCGTTGGCCCACTCAATCCTGAATTAACACAGGAGGGATTAGCTCAAGCTGAAATGGTTGCTCAAGCAGTTGCGGTCCTAAAACCGGATGTCATAATTGCTTCGCCACTGAATCGCACGAGGCAGACAGCAGAGGCGTTATCTCGTATTACTGAATTGCCTGTTAACTATGACGAAGCATGGCTGGAGTGTTCATTTGGAATCTGGGATGGGCTATCTATCGATGAAGTCAAAGAGAAGTATC
>CANKCT010000022.1 GCA_947480465.1 Actinomycetota bacterium | reverse complement strand
TGGTGACCAGCAAAACGGTATTCCCGTTGCAGATGCAATTGCACATATCAAAAAAATCGTCGCAGACCGTACTCAGGTATAGAAGTTGTCCATAGACGGTCTTGGTATTCCCGATGGTTGGGCACGATTGTGGGCCCCGCATCGTCTTGCCTACCTCAGGGGTGAGAACAGGCCACTTGCAGACAATGAGATTGAGTGCCCGTTCTGTCGGATTCCACAATTGAGCGATAGTGATGGATTGATTGTCCATCGCGGTAAGAATGCATTTGTAGTGATGAATCTTTATCCATATAACCCAGGACACCTTTTAATTTGCGCCAATCGCCACGTCGCAGACTTAACCGATCTTGATAGTGAAGAGCGAAACGAAATTGCCGAACTAACTGCACATGCAATGGTAACTATTCGCAAAGTCTCCTCGCCTGCAGGTTTTAATCTTGGAATGAATCAAGGTGCAATTTCCGGAGCAGGAGTAGCAGAGCATATTCACCAGCATGTTGTTCCACGTTGGAGCGGAGATGCAAACTTTATGCCGATAATTGGACGAACAAAGGTTCTTGCTCAGTTACTTACATTAACCCGTGACGAAATAGCAGCCGCTTGGTAGCTTCTCTTAATTAGTTAGTCAATTGATTCAAATAGTCGCGAACCAAATCAACTCCGATACCTTTTTCAATCCAGAGCGGAATAGCGGGAAACATAAGTCCTGCGGCGAATGCACCTTCTCCCATGGATGACTTCATTTCCAAGTATTCATCGCGGAACTCTTGAACCAAAGTTTCATGTTCACTTTCGCACGCCATGTCGGTTGGGGGATTAGTGCTGTAATCAATAATGCGCATGGTTTCCAAGGAGATCAAAGCACAGGGAGTTCCCGAATCATCATGGAGTACTAAGTATGGTGTTGTCATCTGATCGAAAACTCGATTGGCTAGCATGACTGCATCATCAAAATCTGCATCTTGATTTTCGATCTGAGTCACAACGAGAATTCTTGGGGTCTGAAATTCGTCGATGCTCTGCCACATGGCGATTGTCTGTTGATCTATCCCCGAAGCGGGATTTACGACGAAGACTGCGCAATCTGCCAACGGTTCGGCCTCTGTTCGGATGATTCCACTCAGGGCATCTGCCACGGCCGCAGGGTTAGCGCTTTCATGGCCATGCACTGTAATCAGGAGGGGCGATGCGGAAGAATTCACCTGCTCAGCCTACGATGGGTACTGATGATTAGTAGCATTTTCAAACCTGCGGTTACGAGATTCATAACGCCCGTAGCCTCATTAGCCTTGCGCATGGGGATCACCCCTAACGCCGTTACATGGTTTGGGGCACTCGGAGTTGTTGTTTCTTCGCTCTACTTCTATCCACGGGGAGACTTTTTTCTAGGAACTGTCATTATTTGCGTTTTTGCGTTAAGCGATCTCTTTGATGGAACTATGGCAAGAATTTCACAACGTGGAGCTAGTCGATGGGGTGGTTTTCTAGATTCCACGATTGACCGAATTACAGATTCAGCAATTTTGATTGGAATCGCAATTTATCTCATTAATAAAAATGACCCTCTAGTAATTCTCGTTCTTGTTACTTTGGTATCCGGGACATTAGTTCCTTACATTAGAGCCAAAGCCGAAAGCTTCGGAATCGTCTGCTCCGGTGGTCTAGCCGAGAGAACTGAGAGATTAGTAATTTCACTTTTAGCGATTGGATTAGATGGTCTCGGCCTTCATTTCGCGCTTGCGGCAGGTATGTGGCTGCTAGCGCTTTTAGGTCTCGTAACTGTTTTTCAAAGACTTTTGATCGTAAAGAAAGCAGTTGGCTAAAGTGGAGGTGGTTTCTGCTTGGGGTTATTTTGCTGCTTGGAGATTACTGAGATTGCTTCCAGAAAGATTTGTTTATTCAAACGCTTACAGAATCGCTGACATCATTACTAAGCGCAATGGAAAAAATGTACGTCGGCTCAGATCCAATTTAGCTCGAACCAAACCAGATGTAACCGATCTTGATTTAGAGATTATTGTTTATAAAGGGATGCGTTCTGTATTTCGTTATTACGTAGACACTTTTCGATTGCAAGATTGGTCACAAGAAAGAATCCAAGGAACAGTGACGACTACCAATGAACACTTACTCTTGGATGCGATTTCTGCTGGTAATGGTGCCATCGTTACTCTGCCACATGTAGGAAATTATGATCATGCCGCAGCGTATTTTTGCAGTAAAGGGGCAAAAATTGTCACAGTTGCTGAACATTTAAAACCGGAAGCTCTCTTTAAAAAATTTCTTGAATACCGGGCTGCGTTTGGAATGGAGGCTCTTCCAATCGATAGTCGAGTATTGCCTACTCTTGCCCAACGTCTGCGTGCGGGATATGTAGTTGCATTGGCTGCCGATCGAGATTTATCACGGTCAGGAATAAATGTGAAATTCTTTGATGGAACAGCTCGGATGCCGGCCGGCCCTGCAGTTCTAGCTCTCAAAACCGGGGCTCCACTAATTTACGCGATGGTGTCATACACGGATGTTGGTATCCATATTGATTTTGAATTAGTTCCGTTATCCAATCACGGAACAGAGTCCGATAAAATTGCTGCAATAGTTCAAAACAGTGCGAATCTCTTCGCCAAAGGAATTGCGCAATATCCACACGACTGGCACATGATGCAGAGGATTTGGATTGATGGCGATTTTCAGGAGCGTGATTAATGCTCACGCATCGAATTAAAATTGGAATTGTCTGTCCGTATGGTTGGGATACACCAGGTGGAGTGCAAAACCATGTGAGGGATTTGGCAGAATACTTAATCAAAGCCGGACATGAGGTGTCGGTATTAGCTCCAGCAATTGATGAGACAAAACTTCCAGATTATGTGGTCAGTGCAGGCAAGCCAATTGCAATTCCTTACAATGGGGCGGTAGCTCGGGTTCTCTTTGGGCCGATAGCTTTCGCACTGGTGCGTCAGTGGATTGCAGCTGGTGATTTTGATATTTTGCATCTCCACGAACCTGCAATCCCTTCAATTTCACTTCTTGCTTGTTGGGCTGCAGAAGGACCTATGGTTGGAACTTTTCATGCCGCAGCTAAACACCAAAAAGTTATTTATGCGATCGGTCCAATACTTGAACCTGCCATTGAAAAACTCTCTGCAAGAATTGCGGTATCAGAGGCAGCACGATTGACCCTTACGAATCACTTAGACACAGATGCAGTCGTGATTCCTAATGGAATTTATGCCAAGCGATTTTCCGGAGGTGCTTCGAGGGAGAGTTGGTCGGGAAACACACTTGGTTTCATTGGACGGTTCGAAGAACCGCGAAAAGGATTACAAATACTTTTAGATGCTCTGCCGATTATCGCGCGTTTTGCTCCAGATGTGCGCGTGCTTGTTGCCGGACCTGGAGACTCTAAAGACGTGGAAGATTCGATTGATCCTCAACTTCGGAGAAGGTTTGAATTCTTGGGTCGAATAAGTGAAGAAGAAAAAATAGATTTCATGTCTTCTATCGCTATTTACGTCGCTCCAAACACCGGAGGAGAATCATTTGGAATTATTCTTGCCGAAGCTCTAGCCGGAGGCGCATGTGTCGTTGCTAGTGATATTCCTGCATTTGAATCACTCCTTGGTTCCGGGCAATACGGTGCGCTATTCAAATCTGAAGACTCCACAGATTTAGCTAAAGTAGTAATTGATCTTTTGAGAGATAAAGACAAGCGCACCGAATTATCGAAAAAGGGTAAGGAACATGCTCAAAGATTTGAATGGGAAGTTGTTGCCCAACAAATTTTCTCGATATACGAAATGGCGATGGTGGGAGGCAATAAAATCACTTTGTCGTCGGAGAATCGCCCTTGGAACCGTTTTTTATCCAGAGATGAGGATAAAGAGAAATGAAGATTCTCGTTCTCGTTTTAGTAGTTCTTGTAGCTTTATGGTACCTATCTTTCTTGGCTACTCGTTTAGATAGACTTCACCATCGCGTTGAAACCAGTTGGGCCAACTTAGATGGTTTACTTCAGAGACGAGCGGCAATCGCACTAGAAATTGCAAGAAGCGATTTTGCTGATCCAGCGTCGTCACTTCTACTGACATCTGCGTCGTACCAGGCTCGAGAGGCGGGATTGAAGGAACGTTCGGCAGCTGAATCGATGTTATCTGGCGCGCTTGGCTTACTCATTGAGGATGGACAAGTGCATACAAATAGCGCGGAGAGAGCGCTATTTGAGGAGTTATCCCTCTTGACAGCCAAAATTAGAATTGCGATTTCTATACATACCGATGCAGTCTCCTCTACTCAAACTGTTCGCCGTAAGTTAGCCATTCGTTTTTTTCGACTAGCTGGATCTGCTCCGCTACCTTTGGTTTATGAGTTTGAGTTTGATGCGATTTAATAGATTCTCTTTAATTCTTGTTTCCACACTAATATTGTCAAGCTGTGCTTCGACTTCAACTTCATCGAGCAATATTCCAGAAATACCGATTGAAACTAATGTTTTAAGCGGTCGCGAAGGAAGTAATGGTCCAGTGCTCGTCGTGAAAGTAGACGATACAAACATGGCGCACCCGCAGATTGGTGTTGAAGATGCTGATGTTGTCTATATCGAACAAGTAGAGGGTGGACTAACTAGGTTAGCGGCGGTTTTCTCTTCTAAAATTCCCGTTGAGATTGGGCCAGTTCGAAGTGCACGTATCTCTGACATTGAAATTCTGAGTCAATACGGCCGAGTCGCGTTTGCATATAGTGGAGCGCAAAAAAAATTGCTGCCAGTTATCGCCGAGGCAAATCTGCAAAACCTTGGTGCTCAAACACAATCTTCGCTCATCTATACCCGCGATTCAACGAGAGTTAGTCCATATTCGTTGGTCCTTCGAGCCGACTTATTAATGGCAAAAATTGTCGAAAAACAGTATGACGTTGTTCAAGCTCAATCGGTAGGATGGAAATTCGGAGATGAACCAATCGGTGGAGTTGGCTTAACTTCAGTTTCATTTCGTTGGCCTGCAACTGGATATCAAGCTAATTGGTCACAGAGCGAGAAGTGTTGGAAGCTGATACATAACTCTCAACCAAATGTGGTTCAATCAGGAAAACAACTGTGCCCGAGCACCGTGATCCTGCAAAAAGTTTCTATTACGAACTCTGAATATCACGACAAACTTGGGAACTACACTCCCTTTTCGAATACGGTCGGTACCGGTCCGGGATACATATTGCGGGACGGCAAATCATTCGCAGGTACGTGGACTAGAGAAAATATGGAGTCAGGTACAACGTGGACCAGTTCAGATGGGCAGGAGATTCTCATGTCACCGGGTCAAGTTTGGGTGGCACTGCTGCAAAATGACCCCGAATTCATAACTGCGAGCGCGAGTCCTTCTCCGACAAAGTAGGATGAACCCCTAGCTGTTTGCGGATGTAGACAGTCTGAAGATATGGGAGATTGTTGATGTCGCAAGAAACAGGAACAGGTCGAGTCAAGCGCGGTATGGCAGAGATGCTAAAGGGCGGCGTGATTATGGATGTTGTTAACGCCGAGCAAGCAAAAATTGCCGAAGACGCAGGCGCTGTTGCAGTGATGGCACTCGAGCGCGTACCTGCAGATATTCGTGCACAAGGTGGAGTTGCTCGCATGTCAGATC
Source organism: Actinomycetota bacterium (assembly GCA_947480465.1). Classification (GTDB taxonomy): domain Bacteria; phylum Actinomycetota; class Actinomycetes; order Nanopelagicales; family Nanopelagicaceae; genus Planktophila. The sequence goes on along the minus strand of CANKCT010000022.1, from coordinate 3,320 downwards.
CTGACATGATTGAAAAAATCCAAGCCGCTGTTTCGATCCCTGTCATGGCTAAAGCACGAATCGGGCACTTTGTTGAAGCGCAGGTTTTACAATCTCTAGGAGTTGATTACATTGATGAGTCAGAAGTGTTGACTCCAGCGGATTACAAAAACCATATTGATAAGTGGGGATTTACAGTTCCCTTCGTATGCGGTGCAACAAATCTTGGCGAAGCACTTCGTCGCATAAATGAAGGCGCTGCCATGATTCGCTCAAAGGGTGAAGCGGGCACTGGAGACGTTTCAAATGCTATGCAGCACATGCGAGAAATTAACGGCGAAATCCGTCGCCTCTCGTCGCTTCGTGAAGACGAACTTTATGTTGCGGCAAAAGAGTTGCAGGCACCTTATGAGCTAGTAAAGGAAGTTGCCGAAAAAGGTAAACTTCCGGTTGTGCTTTTCACTGCGGGCGGAATCGCAACTCCCGCTGATGCAGCCCTGATGATGAGCATGGGAGCAGATGGAGTTTTCATCGGTTCCGGAATATTTAAATCAGGAAATCCAGCTCAACGTGCAGCTGCATGTGTTCGCGCTACAACTTTTTGGGATGACCCAAAGGTAATTGCTGATGCCTCTCGCGGACTCGGCGAAGCTATGGTTGGTATCAATGTTGCAGACCTTCCAGCTCCTCATCGTCTTGCAGAACGTGGTTGGTAGCCTGTCAATAAGATGAAGGTTGGTGTTCTAGCTCTTCAAGGCGATGTACGTGAGCATTCACAAGCATTAATGGCGTGCGGAGTTGAAGTGGTTAACGTCCGCAGGCCAGCCGAGTTAGCACTTGTTGATGCTCTCGTCATGCCTGGGGGAGAGTCAACAACCATCGCTCAACTCGCTCAAATTTTCGGTCTATTTTCTCCAATTCGCGAGCGGATAGCCAAGGGAATGCCAGTCTATGGATCGTGTGCGGGAATGATTTTATTGGCAAATGAAATCCTTGACGCCAAAGCCGGTCAAGAAACTTTTGGTGGGTTAGATATCACGGTTCGGCGAAATGCATTTGGACGTCAAGTAGATTCATTTGAATCAGATTTATCTTTCGAAGATGGATCTTCAGAGTTAATCCGTGCAGTATTTATACGAGCTCCATGGGTTGAACGAGTAGGAGTCGGAGTTCAGATTCTGGCACAAGTCGGTTCTCATCCAGTGGCAGTACGTTCTAAAAGTATATTAGCCACATCTTTTCATCCTGAACTCACGGGGGACCATCGCATTCATAGATATTTTGTTGAGGAAGTGGCACGAGTTGCAGTGCAACAGGTACAGTAGTTGGAGCAGATATCAGAGGGTCAAAGGGGTTAAGTAATGTCGGGCCATTCCAAGTGGGCAACTACCAAACATAAAAAAGCGATTATTGATAGTCGTCGTGCCAAAGTATTTGCAAAACAAATCCGAGCAATCGAAGTTGCCGCGAGAAATGGTGGCGCTGACATAGAAGGTAACCCGACGCTTTTTGATGCAATAACGAAGGCAAAAAAATCCTCGATGCCCGCAGATAACATTGAGCGCGCAATCAAACGTGGTGCAGGACTTGAACTTGGTGCCGCTGATTACCAAACCATTATGTATGAAGGTTATGGTCCAAATGGAGTTGCCATCATGATTGAATGTTTGACCGATAATCGAAATCGTTCGTCATCTGAAGTTCGAGTCGCAGTGACTCGAAATGGTGGGACTATGGCTGATCCTGGCTCGGTTGCGTACCTGTTTAATCGCAAAGGTGTAGTAATCGTTAAAAAAGTCGATGGATTAACTGAAGACTTGATTCTTGAAGCTGTACTCGATGCGGGAGCAGAAGAAGTAAATGATTTGGGTGAAGCTTTTGAAGTAGTCAGCGAATCGAGTGATTTAGTTCCGGTCCGTAGCGCACTTCAATCTGCAGGTATTGACTACGAATCAGCCGACTCTTCGTTTTTACCTTCACTGCAGATTGAACTCGATGCTGAAGGTGCAAAGAAGGTTTTTGAACTCATCGATGCCATCGAAGAGTTGGATGACGTGCAAAATGTATTTAGTAACTTCGATGTATCCGATGAAGTTATGGCGAGCCTAGAGTAGGACTGAGGTTTTAGCGCTTATTGTTCAACTTTTAGGGAAAGAGATGGTGCCATGCGAGTTCTGGGTATTGATCCGGGTCTCACTCGCTGCGGAATAGGTGTCATTGAGGGTTCTGTAGGGAAGCCACTTTCAATGGTTGGTGTTGGCGTAATTCTTACCCCGACTGATATTGCGCTAGAGGCACGATTGCTCGAGCTTGATCGACAGCTCAATGACTGGGTAGCTTTATGGAATCCTGATGTGATCGCGGTAGAGCGAGTATTTTCTCAACACAATGTCCGAACAGTTATGGGGACCGGTCAAGCAGCAGGAGTCGCGCTATTGATAGCAGCGAAATCCGGAATCCCGGTCATGATGCACACCCCTAGCGAAGTAAAAGCCGCCGTCACCGGATCAGGGCGAGCCAATAAATCACAAGTGGCACAGATGGTAGTAAAGATTCTCAATCTCAGTGACGTACCTAAACCTGTAGATGCAACTGATGCCTTGGCGTTGGCAATTTGTCACATTTGGCGTGGTGGTGCAAATAATCGAATTGCTTCTGCAGTTGCTGCAGAGAAAAATCGTTTACGAGAGTTGCGACGTTAAATGATTTCCACAATTAGCGGAACTGTTCGCGCTATACATACTGATCGCCTTGTTCTCGAAGTTGGGGGAGTCGGGTTGAGTGTGTTGGTGAATTCGACAACTTCTATTAGTGCAACCATGGGTGCTCAGTTACAACTCTTCACTACATTAGTTGTACGTGAGGATTCACTGACGCTTTTTGGCTTTCTAACTGATGAAGCTCGTGCACTCTTTGAATTACTGCAAACGGTTTCCGGAGTAGGACCTAAAGTAGCGCTTGCGATTTTAGGAGTCCTCACTCCAGAAGATCTTTCCCGCGCGATTGCAAATGAAGATTTAGCAGCACTTGAAAGGACCCCTGGTATTGGGCGAAAAGGTGCACAGCGCATGATTCTTGAACTAAAAGGTAAATTGAGTGATCTTTCAAGTGGTGCGATGCATCAACAACACGTGCCCGCTTGGCGTGAAAACCTCACTGGAGCATTGGTTTCTCTAGGCTTTTCACCTAAAGATTCGGATGCGGCCGTCACTGTTTTGGTGGCACGTCTTTCCAGTGAGGGAATTGATCCAGCGTCACAATCTTTAAGTGCGCTGTTAAAGGATGCCTTAGCGCAGGGAAAGAGTTCTCGTGGCTGAGGATCGAATAGTGGGATCTCAAAT
>CANKCT010000021.1 GCA_947480465.1 Actinomycetota bacterium | reverse complement strand
CACGGTCTTCCTCTTGCGCCAGCGATACCGATTATGTGTTACATGAAACGGGTACTGATTAAGCGTCGGACTGGTGCAAACTCTACCCCCAATGCTCCTAGATACCTAAAGTGGGACTGGACAGTTTGAGCGTAACGGGTGTGTAATGGACTCACTAGCAGGCGAAAAAGGCGGTCGGGGAAGGTCGCATTCGGCGTCCTTGCTAGGAGTTTTTCATGCAACGTTTAACCCAATCTTCGTCAGCCTTGGCTGTGCGAGGGGCACTTACTATTCATAGCGCACCGTCAGCGCTTCGAACACATATCGAATGGGCGCTCGCAGACATTCTCGGCATAACAACTCGATGCGAGTGGACACCCCAGATGTTAAAAGCGGGCACATTTAAATGCACGCTCACCTGGCGTGATCGAGCTGGAGTCGCCGCAGCGATAGCAAGTGTGCTTCGCAGTTGGCACTACCTCTATTTTGAAGTTCAAGAGGATTCAAATAGTGGGGGAGAGTTATATCGTTTCACTCCCGAGCTTGGTATTCATCGCGCGGTAACTGATCTCTCAGGGGCGATATTGGTGAATGAAAATCAGATCAATGAAATTTTGCGAAACAGTTTTGATGAAGAGTCTATTCGTTTAAGGATTGCTCTCACCCTTGGAAATGACTGGGAAAATGAACTCGAACGTTTTCGTGGCGTCAATCACCAGGAGCTTTCGCACTTAAGAGCAATCTAATTAGGTAGAATCAAACTATGAGTCAACTAAACGAATCACCCATCATTACAGTCGAACGTCGCAAAGCAGTAACAATTATTATTTCTGCAGTTATCGTCTCCCTTGCACTTGGAATTGGTTTGATGAAAGTCGGAACTGGTTTCGCATCTCGCAGCAGTGATGGAATTACTGTCACAGGCTCCGCCAAGACAACTGCAGTAGCAGATAACGCCGTTTGGACACTATCTGTGAATCTGTCCTCTGCAACAGTAAGTGCAGCAATCAAAAAAGTTGACTCCGATGTTGCCGCACTTTCGAAGTATCTTAATGCCGGTGGAATTCCAACTGATGCATTAACTCTTGGCGCAGTTTCAACATATGCCAACGAAGAGTACGTCAATGGAAATGCAACTGGTCGCATACTTTCATACCGTGCAAGCCGTGACGTAACCGTGCGCACTAAAGATGTTCAATTAGTTTCTAAGCTCAGTCAAGGTATCGGTTCACTTCTTGAAACTGGAATTAATGTTAATAACTATGGCCCGCAGTATTACATCTCAAATTTGCCTGAGCTACGCCCAGCGCTAATGAGTGATGCAATGAAGGACGCAAAAGTTCGCGCAGAGGCTTTAACAAAGGCAGTAAGTAGCGAACTTGGCGCATTAGTGAATGTCAAAGCTGGTCCAATTCAGATCACAACTCCAGATTCAACAATGACGGCTGATTACGGCGCATATGACACGTCTACTATTGAAAAGACGGTTACTGCAACGGTTTCGGTAACTTTTAAAACTAGATAAAATCTTTACAGAGGAATATTTCCGTGGCTTCCACGGCGGTGTGGCGAGTCTGCAATGGTTTTAGCTAATGCACTTCGAGTGCATGATGGCTCAACTATTTCATCGACGGCACCGATTTCAACTGCTTTTGATACACCACCAGAGATTTTTTCATGTTCGGCAGCAAGTTCTAACTCCATGGATTCGCGCTGTTCTGCAGGTATATCTGCCAAAATTCTGCGGTGTAACACGCGAACAGCAGCAATGGCACCCATTACTGAAACTTCAGCTTGTGGCCAAGCAAATACACGTGTTGCACCTAGTGCTTTTGAGTTCATTGCAACAAATGCACCACCGTAAGCGCGACGAGTAATCAAAGTAACGCGCGGGACAACAGCTTCACCGAATGCATGCAACAACTTGGCACCACGTCTGACTGCGCCTTCCCATTCCTGTCCTGCCCCAGGTAAAAATCCTTGCACATCGGCGATGACGATGAGCGGAATTCCAAATGCATCACATGTGCGGACAAAGCGCGCAGCTTTTTCACCAGCCGCAGCATCTAGTACTCCGGCAAGGTGAGCAGGATTGTTTGCAACTACACCAACAGTAGCGCCGCCTAATCGACCGATGATTGTCATCATGTTCGGTGCCCAAACTGACAAAAGCTCAATACTTTCAGTCTCTTTATCTAAGAGCGCATCAATCAATGGTCGAACTTCATAGGTGCGCACTTTAGATTCAGGAACAAAATTTGCAAGATCTATATCGTTAACATCGGGACTCATAAATCCATGATTAGCAAAAAGCGCAGTTAAATCACGAATATCATCAAATGCTTCTTGTTCGCTCGCTGCAATAATGTGTGCAAGACCGCTATTTTTCTTATGGGCTTCAGGGCCACCGAGTCCAGCCATATCAATGTCTTCACCTGTCACGCTTTTGACTACATCTGGCCCGGTTACAAAAATTCTTCCTTCTGGGGCAAGGACTACAACGTCAGTGAGTGCTGGACCATACGCACCGCCTCCAGCCGTTGGTCCCAGTACTAAAGAGAGTTGTGGAATTCGCCCACTTGCAGAAATCATTGACTGGAAAACTTCTCCGAATGCATCTAAGGATGCAACCCCGTCGCTAAGACGCGCGCCGCCCGAGTGCCAAATTCCAATAATCGGAACTTGAGCCCCCATCGCAGCTTTATAGGCCGTAACGATTACTTTTGATCCATCGACACCAAGTGCACCACTTTTGATCGTTGCATCTGATGCAAAAATCACAACTTTGTTTCCTTTAATTAATCCAGTTACCGCGATCATTCCGCAGTTAGTACGGGGGATTAGAAACTCAAACTTTCCATCATCGACTAAACGTGCGATGCGTATTTCTGGATCGCGCGGATCAATTGCCTCGGGGGACATTTATAAGCTCTTAAAGACCAACACAACGTTGTGACCGCCAAAGCCGAATGAATCATTGAGCGCTGCGATATCTCCTGAAGGCAATGGGCGTGGTTTGTCACGAACAACATCAACAGAAACTGCCGGATCTAAATCTTCAATGTTAATTGTTGGGGGAGCGAGTCGATCTTGAAGAGTCTTAACAATAAAGACTGACTCAATTGCACCGGCACCACCAAGTAGGTGACCTGTCATAGATTTAGTTGCCGATACTGCAACGTGATCGGCATCTATGCCAAGGGCGGCGCGAAGCGCGTTAGCCTCAGCAACATCTCCTGCAGGTGTAGACGTTGCATGTGCGTTTAAGTGAACAATATCTTTTGTGGTTAAACCAGCATCACGTAATGCAAATTTCAGTGCTCTTTGAACTCCAGCACCTTCGGGATCGGGGGCTGCAATGTGATAACCATCTGAGGTTAAACCTTGGCCGACGATTTCACAGTACATACGTGCACCACGTGCTCGAGCATGTTCGTACTCTTCAAGAACTAAAACTCCGCCGCCTTCACCTAAAACAAAGCCATCGCGGTTTAAATCATATGGACGCGAAGCTCTGGCAGGATCGTCATTGCGCGTTGAAAGCGCCTTCATCGCAGCAAAGGCAGACATCGGGAGCTCATGAATCGCCGCTTCCACACCTCCGCTGACAACAACATCGGCGCGATTGTTTCGAATCATGTCTAACGCATAACCGATTGCTTCAGCACCTGAAGCGCATGCACTCACAGGAGTATGAACACCTGCTTTAGCTTGAAGTTCTAGTCCAACATTGGCGGCGGGTCCATTTGGCATCAACATAGGAACAGTGTGTGGACTTACAAGACGAGGACCTTTTTCTCGCAAAACATCATATTGATCAAGCAACGTTGTCACTCCACCAATACCGGAAGCGATAACTACTCCTAACCGCTCCTTGTCCATCTCCGGAGATCCAGCATCTTTCCACGCTTCGCGGGAGGCAATAAGTGCAAACTGTTCTGATCTATCTAAACGGCGAATCTCGACTCGCTCCATCTGCTCACTTGGCTCAATGGCAACACGAGCCGCAAAATGAACAGGAATATTTTGAGCCCAATCCTCAGTGAGTAATCGAACTCCACTTGTGCCAGCCAATAGCGCTGACCATGATGTTGTTACGTCACCGCCAAGCGGCGTAGTCGCACCTAAACCAGTGACGACTACGCGACGGGCAGACATTTAAATCTCTACTTTGCTAGCAGTTAGTTAGCTGCATTAACGATGAAGTTAACCGCATCGCCAACAGTAACGAGATCAGTAACAGCTTCATCTGGAATCTTGACGCCAAAGCGCTCCTCTGCAGCAACAACAACCTCAACCATGCTGAGTGAATCAACTTCGAGATCCTCAGTAAAGTTTTTATCCATTTCAATTGATGCAGCAGGGATACCGGCTACTTCTTCAACGATTTCTTTTAATCCCGCGAGTACATCTGCTTGTGCAAGTGCCATTTTATTCATTCCATCCGTTAGCTGATTTAATTACTGATTAACCATAAGCCGTAATTGTCTATGAAAATCCGCTTACTTACGAGTATTACCGCGCGCGAGTGGCGTAAATCTCAAGGTTTAGGCGGCAATTGCACTACTTGAGCCGCATAAACCAAGCCAGCGCCGTAACCGATTAACAACGCTAATGTTCCATGAAGTTCAGGATGTTGTTCGAGAAGCACATCCATGGCCAGTGGAATTGATGCAGCCGATGTATTTCCATTGACTCGAATATCATCAGCAATAACAACACTTTCAGGAATTTTAATCTCTTTAGCCATTGACTCGATGATGCGCATATTTGCTTGATGCGGAATAAATGCACCGAGTTCATCGGGGCGCACACCGGCTGCTTCTAGGGCTTTGATTCCTACTTTGCTAACGGTAAAAACTGCCCAACGATAAACAGTCTGACCTTGCTGTGAAATATTTGGCCACCCAAGTTCTGCCACACCTTTGTCGGGAGAATTTCTAAATTCAGTGTATGCAGGGCTAAGGACAATGGCATCGCGTGCATCGGCATCTGAACCCCAAACTGCTGGTCCGATACAAGGCTCCTGGCTTTGCCCAATAATTACTGCACCAGCGCCATCTGCGAAAATAAATGCAGTTGCGCGATCGTCGGGATCAGTAAAATCAGAGAGTTTTTCAACACCAACCACTAGAACGTTTTTAGAAGTTCCAGCACGAACTAAATCACTAGCCATTGCTACGCCATAACAGAAACCTGCACATGCAGCACTAATATCAAAAGCTGCTGCCTTTGGATTGCCTAATACATTTATCAATTCGGTTGCTGCACTCGGAGCTTGAAAAGGATATGAAATAGTTGCAAGAATTAATGTGTCTACATCTTCTATTTTTAATTTCGCACGCTTGAGAGCAGATTCACAAGCTGCTTGGGCCATTGAAATGACAGTTTCATCTGCTCCAGCAAATCGACGACTTTGGATTCCAGTGCGTTGTTGAATCCACTCATCATTTGATTCAATGCGATCAACGATTTCACTATTCGGCACGAGGCGTTTAGGGCGGTAAGAACCCACTGAGAGAATTTGGCTATTGCCGATTGCAGGGAGTTTGATACTCATGCGTGCCTTTCTGCAAACTCTCGTGCCGCACTCAAATCATCTGCACTTTTTAATGCAAAGCCCTCGATTTCAGGAACGGCGCGCTTGAGCAAGCCAATCAGAGTTCCGGCAGGTGCTAACTCAATGACACCCGTAACTCCGATATTTTTTAGAGTTTCCATGCAAAGATCCCAGCGCACAGGATTAGCGATTTGATCGATTATTCGCGTCAAAATCTCATTTCCATCGGTGAGATTCTTGCCATCTTTATTGCTTACAACAGTACAACGTGGATGTGTTGCCGTGATTCCTGTTGCTAACTCTCGTAGTGGCCGGACGGCAGGTGCCATAAATTTTGTGTGAAAAGCTCCAGCAACTGCTAATCCTCGTACTCGTGCCCCTGTAGGTGGATTTTGAGTCAAAGCCTCAAGTGCGTTGAGTTCGCCGGCAGCCACAATTTGTCCTGCACCATTTTCATTGGCGGCGACTAAACCCAATGATTCAATGGCAGCTACCACTTCAGCGCGATCACCACCCAGTACCGCTGCCATTCCAGTTGGATGAGATGCCGCCGCTTTAGCCATTTCAATTCCTCGAGTGCGTACAAGTACTAAAGCATCTTCAGGAGTTAGCGCACCAGAGATTGCCGCAGCTGCAAGCTCTCCGACGGAATGTCCAGAAGCTACTGAGAAATTTGTAACTGATAATGCATGGAAAGCGATTAAAGAGGTTGCAACAATTAAGGGCTGCGCATTCGCAGTATCTTTTATTTCTTCAGCATCGGCCTTGGTTCCAAGGTGAATCAAATCAACACCTATTTTTTGAGACCACGATGTAAGAAGATTTTCTGTTTGTGAATCCTGCAACCATGTATTTAGCATTCCAGGTGTTTGTGCGCCTTGCCCCGGAGAAATAATTGCCAACATAGTTGAGTATTTTAATGGTTAACTCGAACTACTACCTAGTACGAGTAACCAACCAAACTTGAACAGTGTGAGCTGGTACCGAAATTTTGGTGCTAGGGGTCTGGATTACAGGTTCATAAGTTTCAACTACCTGCGACGCATCAAAAATACATCTAAAGGATTGGCCCCATTGCTGGTCTGGCAAAGTGAAGATTGTTTCTTCGGTAGATGAGTTCATTAACAAAAGTAAGCCTCGAGTAGGGTCGGCTTCAATAAATACCGTGATGCTTCGCTTTTCTTCATCGGCCCAGTGATCATCTGTCATCTCGCGGCCACCGCGTGAAAACCACGCGATATCTTTTCGTTTTGTGCCTTGATCGACAATTCCAGTAAAAAACTCAGAAGCAACATCGGCTAAGTACGTTTGGCGTATTTGTGCAAGCGTTTGTACGGTCAACAAAATATCTTGTGCGGATTCATTGAGTTCCCACGGAAGTGCCCATCCACCGTGAAAGCTCTCGGCGTTTTCTTGAACTATGGATTGGGGTAAAGAATACGCATTGTTAGAACCTGATTGCGATCTGCTGACCTCATCACCCATATTGAGCATTGGAACTCCGGAAGAGAGCATCAAAGTTGCCAGCATTGATTTCTTAATCTTATGCCGAGCCTTATTGATTTCAAGATTCCGAGTTTCACCTTCTTCGCCGACGTTCCATGAACGATTGGAATCACTTCCATCGGCGTTAGCCTCACCATTGGCAAAGTTGTTTTTCTCCTTATAAGTAACCATGTCATGCAGAGTGAAACCATCGTGAGCTGCGATGAAGTTGATAGAAGATGTAGGTCCACGATAATAAAAAATAGAACTCGAACCGCTAATGCTGCTGGCGATATCGGAGACTCCTTCGCCGAAGCCTCTTTCGAGATCTCCTAACCAAAATTGGCGAACGGAATCCCGATAAACATCGTTCCACTCACGCCAAGGATGCGGAAAATCACCCAACGAATATCGTGTTACATCCCAAGGCTCTGCAATCATTTTAAAGTTTCGCAGAACTGAGTCTGATTCAACCGCTGTCATCAAGGATGAGTTGAATGCACTTTCGCTTGTATAAAGCGCTGTCGTTAAATCAAAACGGAAACCATCCACCCCAATAACTTCAATCCACCATCGAAGTGAGTCAACTATCTGACGAACAGAGTGTGGATTACTCGCGGCAAACGTGTTACCGCATCCAGTGACATCGATATAGTTTCCATTACCGTCGTGCCGGTAATACGCCTTGTTATCAATTCCTTTATACGACAAGGTTGGTCCACCTACTCCACCTTCGGCAGTGTGGTTGTAAACCACATCTAAAATAACTTCAATCCCGGCACCATGAAGCTGATCAACTGCCCACTGAAGTTCGCTGATTGGATCAGAAGTCGACGCGTACATTGGATTAGGCGCACTAAACGCAATGGAGTTATAGCCCCAATAGTTTCTCCTGCCACGATTATGAATTGCAGGTTCTGTCAAAGATGCCGCGATTGGCAAAAGTTCAATCGCCGTGATTCCGAGCGATTTCAAATGTGCAATCGTGCTGGGATGGCCCAACGCTTTATAAGTTCCGCGTTCATTCTCGGGTATTTCTGTGTTCTTTGCGGTCAGACCTTGTACATGAGCTTCATAGATAATCATCTGCGACCATGAAATTAACGGCCGCTCAATATTTCGGACAGGAAAATCAGTCACCACTGAATGCGGTACATACATTGCGCTATCGCGATCATCACGAAGATTTAATTCTCCGGAACCTGTGCCGTCTTCGGCTACATGGCCATAAATCTCAGGAACATAAGAAAGCTCACCGGCAATTTGATGTGTGTACGGGTCAATTAATAGTTTTGCTGCATTAAATCGAACTCCATGTTCTGGCGCCCATGGTCCGTAAATCCGATATCCGTAGCGCTGGCCAGGTCGAACTCCCGCTAAGTAGCCATGCCAGATTGGCCCATTGCGGTGTGACATTGCAAAGCGGGTTTCTACTAGCTTGCCGTTAATCTCATTAAATAGGCAGAGTTCGACCGCATCAGCACCGTTAGACCAGATAGCAAAGTTTGTGCCACCTTCGGTAACGGTTGCGCCAAGGGTTCGAGGGTCTGCAGGAAGCACATGCGCAATACTGCCCTACGCGCGTGCCAACATTGGTAATTGCTATTACCGGCCAGTAACATAAAGGTATGAAGATAGCAGTCTGCATCAAACAGGTTCCAGATTCTTGGGCCGAAAAGAAGATGGTTAATGGCACCTTGGATCGCGAAAATGTCGATGCAGTTTTAAATGACTTGGATGAGTATGCAGTTGAAGAGGCGTTAAGAATTGTAGAAGCACACGGTGGCAATGATGAAGGTGGCCCAAACAGCGTCACTGTGATTTCAATGGGTCCTGCTCGGGCAACAGATGCAGTTCGCAAAGCTCTGTCTATGGGAGCAAATGCAGCAATTTTGATAACAGATGCAGCGCTCGCTGGCGCAGATGCCTTATTAACTTCCGAGGTTTTGGCCAAGGTAATTAGTACTGAAGGTTTTGAT
>CANKCT010000020.1 GCA_947480465.1 Actinomycetota bacterium | reverse complement strand
GCTGCAATCAAAACACAAATTACTCAAGAAGAGGAGAAGTCAAATCTCGATGTTTTACCACCAGATTTGAGTGGGCTTTGGGTCACAGGAGACTCTGTAATTCTTGGCATTCGCTACGAACTCGAAAAGCATTCGCCTATTTCAATTATTAATGCCCGCGTGGGCCGACAAGTGCCAGAGCTCATTGCTGTTATGCGCCATGACAAATTTAAGTTGCAAGACTCGACCGTAATTTTTAATCTCGGAAACAACAACAAGTTGAGTGAGGCGCAGGTTGATGAGGTTTTCGAAGAGGTGAAAAATCAGCCGAAAATTATCGTCGTAAATACTGCGGTGCCAAGAGATTGGCGGGCTGAGAATAATCTGTTAATTGCAAAATATGCAGAGAAGTTTGGTGCAATTTTGATTGACTGGAATGCGATCTCACAAGGTCATCCCGAATTTTTTGCACCTGACGGTGTTCATTTAGTCCCTGCAGGTGTGCGAGCATATGTTGGGGCAATTATCTCTAAACTTTAATTTGTCAGACAAAAAACAAACCCTCACACATTTTTTGTGTGAGGGTTTTTTAGGAAACTACTTACATGAATTCTCCTGGAATTCCAAACACGGTTGCAGACGCAACCTGTCCATCGGAGTAAACAGATGAAACTCGGAACTGCGTCCAACCAGAATCTGAGCTCTTTACAACATTTTGTGTTAGTTGATCTGCTGGAACTGTTGCGATAACAGACCAATCTCCAACTCCGTTTGCACGAATTTCAACGTTGTATCCAGTTAAACCATCAGTTGCAGTTGGTCCGACCCAACGTAGCTTCAAACCATCCGCGCTCTTAAGCGCTACAAACTTGGTGGGTGCATCAACGTTGGCAATCACTACTGCGCTTTCAGTTGGCTCTGCAGTTGCGCTTTCAGTTGGCTCTGCAGATTGTGAGATGGATGGGGCAGGAGTAGCAGTCTCATCGTCACTACTCGTACCCGCTGATTTCGACCAGACTATTGCTCCCAAAATCACAATCCCAGCAAGAACTAAGAGCACAACACGACCTGAAGTGCTTTGGCTAGGAGTAGCTACTGGCTTGGTCGCCTCAGGTGCAACCGGCGGTGGTGCAATTTCAATACGGGCGTTAGATATTCCCGTAGATCGCACGGATGCTTTCTTGGCAACGCGCTTTACCGTTGTTTTCTTTGCAGTTGATTTCTTAGGTGCAGCTTTTTTCGCTACGGCTTTCTTGGCTACTGCCTTTTTAGCAGTTTTTTTGGCCACAGTTTTTTTCGCTACAGATTTCTTAGCTGTCCTTTTTGTAGCAGTTTTTTTCGCTACTGCTTTCTTGGCTACAGTTTTTTTCTTTACGGCCACAATTACTCCTTGGATAGCTATGCATTCGTCAATAACGAACGGCTCTGGGGCAAGGTTACCTCAGCCCACCAAAGATTTCTATCACATGCGGGGCAATTGCTCGTAGTGATTTGCCACGATGACTAACGGCATCCTTTTCTTGTGCGCTCATTTCTGCAGAGGAAATTGACATACCTAACGGTGCAAATATTGGATCATACCCAAAGCCTTGATTACCAACTGGAGCGCGCAAGATATTTCCTTCGAACCTACCCTGAGCTAACTGTTCACGACCATCCGGCATTACAAGGGCAGCAACACAAATAAAATATGCGCCGCGCTTTGAATCAGGTACATCTTTTAATTCATCTAAAACTTTCTCTACATTCGCTTTATCGTCACCGTGTTTTCCAGCCCACCTAGCAGAAAATATTCCAGGTGCACCTCCAAGGGCATCGATACAAAGTCCAGAATCATCAGAAATCGACGGGAGTCCCGTCATTTTCGCCGTATACCGTGCTTTCAAAAGAGCATTTTCCTCAAAGGTGGTGCCCGTTTCTTCAACATCAATCAAGTCAGGAAATTGATCGATCCCGATCAAATCTATCGCTCCTGAAGATATGGCATCAAGAATCCTTCTAAACTCGATAATTTTTCCAGCATTGCGCGTTGCAATCACAAGTTTATTCGACATGGTTTGCACAATCTCGCCCGAAAGAACTAAAGCTCTGTTTACTTCGCTAAGACAGCTTTTTGAAGTTGGCTTAACTCATTACACCCTGCAACCGCGAGGTCTAAAAGTCTATTTAAGAGATCGCGATCAAAAGGCTCACCTTCTGCTGTCCCTTGAACTTCGATAAATCGGCCATCTCCCGCAACAACAACATTCATGTCAGTCCCTGCACGAACATCTTCTTCATAACAAAGATCCAACATCGGAACTCCATCAATAATTCCAACACTGACTGCAGCTACTGAATCATTTAGTGGATTTGCTGTGGACTTGATATGTCCTTGATTTTTAGCCCAGGCAATTGCATCTGCGAGAGCAACGTAAGCGCCAGTGATTGCTGCAGTTCGAGTTCCACCATCTGCTTGTAAAACATCACAGTCAATCACAATGGTATTTTCGCCTAGCTCTTTTGTGTTCACAATTGCGCGCAGTGATCGACCGACAAGTCGAGAAATTTCTTGAGTACGGCCGCCAAGTTTTCCTTTCACGCTTTCACGGTCAGAGCGAGTATGTGTAGCTCTAGGGAGCATTGCATATTCAGAGGTAACCCAGCCAGTTCCAGTGTCCTTTAACCAGCGAGGAACTCCGGGTGAAAAAGATGCGACGCACAGTACGCGAGTCTTTCCAAACTCAACTAAAACAGAGCCTTCAGCGTGATCTAGCCATCCGCGAGTGAACTTTATTTCGCGAAGAGAGTTAACTTCTCGTCCATCATTGCGTGCCATAGTGTGCTCCAATTGTTAAGTTGCGGTGAATCTTATTGATTTTTGGACTAGAGATTTTGATGTTCAACTCGAGTTACTTCTGGACCTAAAAACCGGCGAGCCAAACTCTCGAAAGCATGTGCGTCTCCGGTTGCTAAGAATCTATGTGTTGGTGGTGTGCTCTGTTGCTGACGCAGTAAGTTATTTTCTACCAAAATTCTATATAAATCTTTAGCGGTTTCTTCAGCGCTAGATACCAACGTGACACCTTCACCCATTACATAGGAGATAACTCCTGTTAACAGTGGATAGTGAGTACAACCTAAAACTAAAGTATCAATTTTTGCTTCTATAAATGGGGCTAAATAGTCTCTGGCAATTTGCGTGATTTCTTTACCTGACGTTTCACCACGCTCTACGTATTCAACAAAGAGTGGACAAGCAATTGAAGTTATTTGTAACTGAGGTGCAGCTGCAAAGGCATCTAAATATGCTGCCGAATCAATAGTTGCACGAGTACCAATAACACCTATATTCCCGGTTCGAGTAGCAGCAACAGCACGTCTTGCTGCCGGCTGAATCACCTCTACAACAGGAACTGAATAACGCTCTCGAGCATCGCGCAGCATTGCAGCACTTGCGGTATTGCATGCGATCACAATTGCTTTAACTCCTTGAGCTACGAGAAAATCTAAGCTCTCAAGAGCAAACTCACGAACTTCTGCCAAAGGTCTTGGGCCATAAGGCCCTCTTGCAGTATCACCGATGTATAAAGTGGATTCGTTGGGTAACTGATCTAAAATAGATCTAGCAACAGTAAGTCCGCCGACTCCAGAATCAAAGATTCCAATTGGCGCATTGCTCATATGATTTATCTTACCTTGCAGGATGCTGGACTACAGAGCATCATTCATGAGTGCTTGAATCAAACTCTCTTGTAACCATCCCAGCCAGCTATAAACTGCGTAAACTCCCCGCATAGGGTCATCTGGAGCCAGTATTTCTAACTCTTCTTGAGAATTTTCTTGCACTTTTAATCTCACACCGAGAGCTAAACGAATATCGTTCATTGCGCCTAACCAGGCGTTCGCTCCTTCATGATCTATCTCAACACATCCATCCGTAGAACTCTTCAAGTCAATTCGCATCGACATCGCATGTGCCGACTTTTTAGTCCGAAGTGTTAATTCTGTATATCTACGAAACTCTGAGGCATCTACTTGATCTGCGTAGGCGTTAGGTAAAAGGCGTAGTAAAACATCGTCCTCCGGAGGTGAATCATGTGAAGTTATTCCAACCATTGCTGCTAATGGATCGTCACTGTGGTTATCGGAGCGTTCACTGAGAAGTTCTATGATTTGTTCTACAAGGTTTAAAAGAACTTCACGTTCTTCAGTGGAGAAATATGCAACATAGTCATTACTACCGTGCCGATTAAACCCCTTGGGCAATTCTCCTGAGTCGGTTGTCATATCACTTGATCTCCGCGTTGAAGAGTTGCCCACAGGCCGTACTCATGGAGTCGAGCGACATCATGTTCCATCTCTTCCCGACTTCCAGTCGAAACGACAGCTTTGCCTTGTGTATGTATCTGCATCATAAGTTCGTGCGCTTTTTCTCTGGAAAAAGAAAAAAGCTCCATTAGAACATAGGTTACATACGACATCAGGTTCACTGGGTCATCCCAGACAATTGTTATCCAAGGTTTTTCACTGTTGAACAATTCTTTTATTGCTTCATCAACTTTCGCGTCTACTTCCTCGTCTAGTTTCACCATTACTATCTCACCACAATCGAAAATTTCTCGGAGTAAAAGACTTTTGCACCGGTAGTGACCTGTATTCGCATAGTCACAACACCTTTTTCTGATTCTGAGGCCTTAAGCACAAACTCTCCATTGCCATCTGTAACGCCGGTTATAACTGTATTTTGCCACTTTCCAGCAATCATTTTTTGTACCAGGACGTTAGCTCCTAATGTTCGAGGAAATAGGGTTCCTTGCACTTCAATGATATCTCCATGCCGAATAGAACTTGGGTGCGATAAAGAAATCTTGTTGCGCACGTTCATTCTCTTTTCATTACTGATTGACTCTGCACGCTCCCAAGTTCCTTCAGTCCTGATCCTAAAAGTTGCTGACCCGGCAAGTGTGACTGGTACCGAAATCGTGCCATTGCGATCCGTCATTGACTCTGCAATCTTTGTCCAGGCGGTTTCATTCTCCCGCTTCATTTCAACGCTTACTACTAAATCCCCGATGGGCGATTTATCTTTTAATGACAATGAGCCCTGAAGTAAGAAAACGTCACCATAGAACACTTGATCATCATCACTATCTTTAATAGTTAATTCACTTAGTACAACATCAGGAGCTATAGCAAGCGCTACGTTTCGCAGTGCTGTTGTCGCACTCAAATCTTCCATGCCCAAAGTCCAAAGCGCAGCTCCACCTAGTCGATACTTTGCTACGAGGTTCATTCGCTCAGTAAAACTTCGGTCATTTTGATACCAGACAGTTCTTGAGATTGAACATGAAGTCGCAGACCCTTTAGTAGTTAAACCATTAAAGGTTTTGACATACGAGTAAGTTGCCTCACTACTTTTTTCATCAAAAATCGGTACGGCTTGATCGATAACCGCCTTTGTAGATGCATAACTCATCTTAAAGGTGGCAGCTTTAGCTGACTTAGTTGAACCTGGAGGAGCTGAAGTAGGACACGTTCCAACTATTGATGTTATCCAGTCACGGCCATAACCAGGCAAACCTATAAATACTTTTGATGCTGGCATGATGCTAATTGCATATTTCAAAGTTTTTTCAGTCCAGGCAATTGGACCTATTGGGCCAGGTTTAGCAACGGAATAGTCATAAGTCATGATGCGAAGGCGGTCAATGCTGGCTGCAACGTCCGCCCATGCATAAACCGTGTAACCTTTTTGCTTTTCACTGGGATTAAATGCATAAGGCGTCGTAATTGAAAGGATTTTTTGTGACAGATGAAGTTGTGTGCTTAATTCTCGGATGAAAAGAACCCAATTAGGGGCTGTTTTTGCCCATGTAGTATTTCCATCCACGAAAGCAAATCCTTCAAAATCCAAATCTATTCCATCAAATCCATTTTTATTCACTAGATCTACTATGGAAGCAACAATCGTTGTACGAATGTCACTCTTGGCTAAGTATCCTGCTAAAACTAATTTATCTGTGCCATCAGTAATTGTTGGAATTATCTTTAATCCAGTTTTACGCATCAAACAAAGGGTGTCCGCCATAGGCCATGATGGATTGCCAGTCGTGTAATCATTCCGAATTATTGTCGGAGATTTCAGTGTGAACCAAAATGGCATTACTTCTTTCATTAAGTCTTTATTGGTGTAAAGATAAGAAGAATTCAAAAGCGCTAAATCTTCCGGCAAATATTCATTAGCTTCACAGGTCACTGGAGCACCTGGGGTCACAGCGGCAGCATTTGGAATTTTCTTAATAAATGGCATTACTGTTTTTACAGAATAGTAAGGAATCCATCCACTGACGATGGCGCGGGGTTGATTCTCTGCCCAACTTACTGGAAGTGAAATACATATTGCCGCACACACTGCTAACGCGGTTGCGAAGCCAAGCTTACGCACCAGCATTATTTATCTTCAGGTTCGTTTTTCAAACCTGCATGAATCTCTTTGCACGTTGGGCAGATGGGGTATTTTTCGGGGTCTCTAGATGGAATCCACTTTTTCCCACAAAGCGCACGAACCGCTTTGCCAGTGACGGCAGATTCAACGATTTTGTCCTTCTTTACGTAGTGTGCAAAACGATCATGGCCGCCATCATCTTCTTCAAGGACAGGCCGTGTTAAGAGATCGGTATGTGACTCGGTCTCCAGTGTATTTTTTCGAAAGATGCCCATGAGGTAGATAAGAATACCTTCGGCAAGCCTGAAACTACGGGTAGAATTCGCAAATGAAGGACTTACTGCGAACCCACGATCTTTGCCGGGCTGATGTTGAGCTTTTGCTCGACACGGCCGCTGATTTTGCGGTCAATCCACTTCGCTCCAACACCGCGCTGGCCAATAAAACTGTAGCGATCTATATGACTAAGCCTTCAACCAGAACTCGACTTTCTTCAGAGACTGCTGTCGCGCATCTTGGTGGAACCCCAATATTTATTCGAGGCGATGAACTTCAGCTGGGTAGAGGGGAAAGCATTGCAGACACTGCAAGAATTATTAGTGGCTACTGCAGTGCACTCATCATTCGAACTTTTGCTCAATCTGATGTTAATGAACTTGGGATGCATGCATCGATTCCAGTGATTAATGCTCTCACCGACGACGATCATCCAACACAGTTGCTAGCTGATTGGTTAACAATTCGCGAACAATTCGGAAATGATATTACCGGTAGAAAATTTGTGTACTTGGGTGATGGAAATAATATGTCTCATGCTTGGTTGCTCATGGGTGCAATCATGGGTGCGCATGTTGTAACTGCAACACCAGAAGGGAAGTGGGCACCAGATTCACGAGTAGTTGAAATTGCACAGAAAATTGCAGCACAAAGTGGCGGAAAAATTGAGACAACACATGATCCAGAAGCTGCAGCAAAAGATGCAAGTGTTTTATACACGGATGTATGGATGTCGATGGGTGACTCAGAGAATGAACGGGATGAAAAAGTGGTGGCACTCTCCCCCTTCGCTGTTACTGAAAATTTGATGGCACTCACACAAAAAGATTCAGTGTTCATGCATTGTTTACCTGCACACCGTGGGGAGGAAGTTGAAGCTTCAGTAATAGATGGAACGAAATCAGTTATTTGGCGAGAGGCTTACCACCGCCGTACAACGATTCAATCCTTGCTGTATCACCTTGTCAGAGGTGACCTGAAAGGCTCTAGCCAGTAGTATTTCCTGCATGCGCATAGCCGTACCTAAAGAAATTCGTGAGGGTGAAAAGCGCGTTGCGCTTGTTCCCGACATCATTAATAAATTGACTCGACTAGGTTTCGATGTAGTCATCGAATCTGGTGCTGGAGTGCATTCACAAGCAACAGATGCTGACTATGTAAGTGCTGGTGCAACCGTCTCACCAGGTGAAGTTCTCAGTGGTGCTGATGCAGTTTTATCAGTGCAACCTTTAACACCTGCTCAGATGTCATCTCTTAAAAAAGGCGCAGTGACAATAAGTTTTATGTCTCCCCTGACCGCTAATGATTCGATTGAAGCGGCGGCGGCGGCAGGAGTGACTTCATTCTCTCTCGAATTGGTTCCGAGAATTTCACGTGCTCAATCTATGGATGCACTTTCTTCACAAGCTCTCTGTGCTGGATATCGAGCTGCACTTGTTGGCGCAGAATTATCTCCACGTTTTTTCCCAATGTTAATGACTGCTGCAGGAACTGTTACTCCAGCGCAAGTTTTAGTTCTTGGTGCAGGTGTCGCAGGTTTACAAGCAATTGCAACTGCACGTCGATTAGGTGCAGTTGTATCTGCTTACGATGTTCGTCCTGCATCCGCCGATGAAGTTCGTTCAATGGGCGCTACATTTATTGAACTAGAACTCGAAGCTTTGGAAGGCGCTGGTGGTTACGCGCGCGAAATGACAGAAGATCGTGCAGCTAAACAACAAGCGCTACTCACTCCTTTTATTGCTAAATCGCATGTGGTTATTACAACCGCTGCGGTTCCGGGTCGCCAAGCGCCACGATTGATGACACAAGCAATGATTGACTCGATGGCTCCAGGAACGATCATCATCGACCTGGCTGCTGAAACTGGTGGAAACGTTGAAGGATCAAAACCTGGAGAAATCGTTGCTACAGCGGGCGGAGTTCGCATCTGGGGCGGCAAAGACGTCCCAAGTCAGCTGCCGTTCCATGCGTCGTTCTTGTACTCACGCAACGTTGTAAATCTTTTAACTTTGTTCACTACCCCAGCAAAAGATGAAGAAAAGGTCGCATTCGCCTTGAATTTTGATGATGAAATTATCAATGGTGCGGCGGTAACCCATGATGGAGCCCGTAGAAATGCAGGAGGTAAATAAATGGAACCGATAGCGATTATTTCTATCTTCGTATTGGCAGTTTTCGTGGGTTTTGAGGTAGTTTCTAAAGTTTCATCAACTTTGCACACACCCCTCATGTCAGGTGCAAATGCAATTCATGGTGTGATTCTGGTGGGTGCGATCATCGTCGCTGACCACAGCGAAACGAATCTTGAACTCGGTCTTGCCGTTGCAGCAATCGTCCTGGCCACAATCAACATGGTGGGTGGCTTTGTTGTTACCGATCGAATGCTGGAAATGTTCAAAGGAAAGAAAAAATGAGTCGCACTCTGTATGACCTCATCGGCCTAGCTGCAGGTGTCGCATTTATTTTAGCCCTTAAAGGTTTATCGCATCCAAAAACTGCACGCCGTGGAAATATGATTGGTGCGTTCGGTGCAACACTGGCAACACTTGTTGTTTTCTTCTACGCAAATCCTG
>CANKCT010000019.1 GCA_947480465.1 Actinomycetota bacterium | reverse complement strand
GAAGCTATTGAAATCGGCGAGATTGCGAAAAAAACTGGCATGGATCGCGCTCTTCCGATAGCTATTGAAGTTCGACTCAAGGAATGGATTGTTTTTCATGCTTCGCTACCTGGCTCCACACCCGACAATGATTCTTGGATTGCACGCAAAGCACGCGTGACAATGGCAACGGGCCACTCAACTATTTTTGAAAGAGTTTTGGCTGAGGAACAGGGAATCAATTGGTATGAGACGAACGGCTTACCTGAAGAAACCCACGCAATACACGGTGGCGGATTACCGTTAAATGTAACTGGCTTAGGTTTTACTGGAATTTTGCTGATTAGCGGTTTGCCTCAAGTGCAAGATCACCTACTTGGTGTCGAAGTAATTGCAGAGTTCTTAGCCCGCAAAGGAGAGCTCAATTGAGTATTTGGGTTGCAGGTGAAGTTCTCATCGATGTTTTGCCAACAGGACCAGTTGTTGGTGGCGGGCCGGCGAATACTGCCAAAGCTTTGGCGCGTTTAGGAAATACTGTTGATTTTATTGATGGTATTTCAACTGATGAATACGGAGTAAACGCGCGCAAAGAATTAATTCGTGATGGAGTTGGTTTAAGTCACTGTTTAACAAGTGAAAAACCTACATGCACTGCAACAGTTACTTTGGACGCACTCGGCAGTGCAAGCTATGAGTTTCGTATAGATGGAACTGCAACATTTGATTTCAGTCACTCTTGGCTTCCTGACCCAGAACGACTAAAGCCATCTGTACTCCATATCGGCACGCTGGTCACTATAATTGAGCCTGGTGCAAGTGTTTTATTTGATTGGGCAATGCGAGTTAGTGAGTTTGCTCCAATTGTTTTTGATCCAAATATTCGCCCTTCGGTCTTAAGGGATAGAGAAACTTACGTAGTAGCGGTAGAAAAATGGATTGGTTTGTCTTCAATAGTTAAAGTCAGCGATGATGACATTAAGTGGCTCTACCCAGATGAATCAATAGATATAGTCGCACAACGTTGGCTTTCGACAGGAGTTAGTTGTGTAGTTATTACCCGGGGTGCTGCAGGTCTTATCGGTTACACAGAACATGGAATCGAAGAAGTGACGGGTGCGAAAGTTACTGTTATTGATACCGTTGGAGCAGGGGATACCGTTGGCGCGATAGTTGTTGAAGGAGTACTTAATCATTCTGTAGCTGGTCTGCATGGCGAAGTTCTTCACTTGCTTTTGCAGAAAGCTGCAGTTGCGGCTGGAATTACTTGTTCACGCGTAGGTGCCGAACCCCCATACAAGCACGAATTAGTAGAAGCCATGGAAAAATAATGCAGTTCATTGATGATGCTGAATTTCAAATTGCGATTGATGATGATAATGGCGCGCGAATAGTCTCACTCAAATGGCGCGATAATGAATTCGCGGTGCCATTTAGAGGTCAAGTGCATACATCAGGTTGGTATGCAATGGCGCCGTGGGCTGGTCGAATCAATGAGGGTTTGATTACTAACTCCAAAGGTGAAAGTTTTCAGCTTCCCGCAACAATTGACCCACCGCACGCACTACATGGTTTTGGTCTCATTTCATCTTGGCAAGAAATTGGCCCCGGACGTTCACTCTTACATTTGCCAGCACCCTATAACGGTGCAACTGTCGAACAGCGCATAGAAGTTTTAGATGATGCCGTGCGTTGGTCACTCGAATATGACGCAAATGGCTGTGATATTCCGATGTGGATGGGTATGCATCCATGGTTTGCACGCGACTTAGACCGTGGTGGAAGTGCAGAAATTGAATTTGAAGCAACTGAAATGTTAATAAGAAACTTTGAGGGGATTCCAACTGGCGAACGTTGTGCCCCGACGCAGCAACCATGGGACGATGCTTTTACTGGAATCAAAGGCACCCCAGCCGTTGTTTGGGACGACGTTGCCCGTATTTCTATTGAAAGCGATGCTCCATGGTGGGTTGTCTATACCGAGGATAGCGAAGGAGTTTGCATAGAACCTCAAACAGCACCACCAGATGCCCAAAATCTAGGAATAACTGGTGAGGATTACATAGAAGCTCTATTTGTTTTCGAACGATTGGATATGGATTAAAAGATGATCAACCGTACTCATTTGGCACAACTACGTGCCCGTGAAGATGCACGCTTTCTAGCCTTGCATCCGAAAAGTGGCGAGCTTTTTGAAAGAGGGAAAGCGCACATGCCGGGCGGAGTTCCAATGTCTTGGATGGCGAAGTGGCCAGGCGCATATCCTGTTTTCGTTGAGAACGCTAAAGGCGCACGTTTTACAGACGTTGATGGAAATACATACATTGATTTCTGTTTAGGGGATACGGGTTCAATGACCGGCCATTCACCCGATGCCACTGTTGCTGCTATTCGCGAACAAGTTGGCAAGGGAATCACAGCAATGTTGCCTACTGCCGATGCAGAGATTGTTTCAAAAGAGCTTGCAGGTCGATTCGGTTTACCGCTTTGGCAATTCACAGTTTCGGCGACAGATGCAAATCGCCATGTTATTCGTTATTCCAGAATGATAACTGGACGCACAAAAATCATAGTAATCGATCGCTGTTATCACGGAAGCGTCGATGAAACTTTTGCAACTATTGATTCACGTGGTAAAACAATTGCTCGCGAGGGAAATATCGGCGCACCGGTTTCATTGGATGTCACGACTCGAGTCGTTGAATTCAATGACTTGGTCGGAATGGAAAAAGCGCTGGAAAACGGCGACGTTGCGGCAATCTTGATGGAACCTGCAATGACTAATGTAGGAATCGTTTTACCTAAAGCCGGCTATTTAGATGCAGTCCAGAAGTTAGCTAAAAAATATGGCACCATTCTTATCATTGATGAGACACACACTATTTCTGTTGGCCCAGGTGGAATGACCGCTGATCTCGGCTTAAAACCTGACTTTTTAACGATTGGAAAGGCGATTGCCGGCGGAATTCCAACAGGAACTTTTGGGATGACTCAGGCGATAGCAGAATCTATAAAAAGCATGGTGGAGTTAGAGATTATTGATACCGGCGGAATCGGTGGCACTTTAGCGGGCAATGCACTTTCTTTAGCATCAATGCGTGCGACATTGACGCAAGTACTCACTCAAGAAAACTTCAATCGAATGATTGAATTGGGAACTCGATGGTCTGATGGTGTAGATGCAGCGATTCAAGAGTTTAAACTTCCATGGACCTGTAATCGCTTAGGTGCACGTGGTGAATACATGTTTGGAGAAACTGCCCCAGTCACAGGTGCTGATGCAAATAATGCGGGTGATTTTGAGTTAGAGCAGTACATACATCTGCGAATGCTCAACGACGGATTCTTAATTACACCATTTCACAATATGGCGCTAATGTGTCCAGATACAACTGTTGCAGATGTTGATGCGCATACTAAGGCTTTTCACACTATGTGTGCCGAACTCGTGTCGTGATAGCCTGCAGACTATGAGCTATAACGTTGACACAATTCGTTCCCATTTTCCATCACTTGATACAGGTATAGCCTATTTTGATGGCCCTGGCGGTAGCCAAGTTCCAGATGTTGTGGGCGCAGCGATTGCTGAAGCTATTACAAAACCGATTTCAAATCGAAATGTAAATACCGAATCTGAGAAAAATGCAGAAGAGTTAGTTTTAGAGTTTCGCAAAGCGGTCGGTGATTTAATTGATGTTGATCCAGCCGGAGTCGTCTATGGGCGCTCCTGGACACAGTTAAGTTATGACTTTTCTCGCACGTTAGCCAAAAACTGGGGACCGGGTGACGAAATTGTAGTTTCTCGATTGGATCACGATTCAAATATTCGCCCCTGGATACAAGCAGCTGAAGCGGTCGGGGCAACAGTTCGGTGGGCTGAATTTGATGTTGAAACATCGGAGTTAACCGTGGCCGCGGTTGAAGCTGTTTTATCGAGTAAAACTAAGCTTGTAGCGATTACCGGAGCAGGTAACACGCTGGGAACGAGACCTGATTTAAAGTCAATTGGTATTGCGGTCCATAAAGTCGGCGCACTATTTTTTGTTGATGGAGTGCACCTGACTCCACATGCAGCAATTAGTGCCAAAGAAATTGGCGCAGATTTTTATGGCTTTTCTTTCTATAAGTTAATGGGACCACATTGTGCAGCGCTAGCAGCATCACCTGCACTCTTAAAAACACTTAACAACGACAAACTACTTCCATCTACAAGCAATGTTCCTGAAAAGTTTGAGTTTGGAACACTACCTTATGAATTAATGGCGGGATGTATTGCAGCTATCAACTTCATAGCCAATATGGCACCTGGTACCGGAAAAAACCGGCGTGAAAAGATTGTTAACTCAATGCATGCTTTGGAAAAATACGAAGATGATTTATTGGAGTACATGGAAAGTTCGATTAAAGCTTTGCCAGGAATAACAATGTATGGCCATGCAAAACACCGTACACCGACCATTTATTTCTCATTTACTGGACGCGATAGTTCTGAAATTTACAAAGCGATGGCTAGTAAGAAAGTAAATCTGCCTGCTCATAATTTCTATGCACTTGAAGTCTCCCGAAAACTCGGCTTGGGTGATGCAGGAGCATTGCGTGCTGGTCTAGCGCCATATTCCACTCGCGCTGATATAGATCGATTAGTTACTGGTTTGAAAGAAGTACTTAGCTAAAACCTAACGCTTCGTACAGGCGTAAGCCTTGTGCATTATCAGCATCGACGTACAACATCGCTTCTCGTATTCCTTTGTCGTATAGATAGTTCAGCGCGGCAATTGAAACAGCTCGACCGATCCCCTGACCCATGTAGTCAGGGTCCACCCCAACAACATACAACTCTCCAACTGGGGCTTGATTGACAAGGTCATGATGAATCTTGGTCCAGCATGTTCCTACTAATTTATTGTTATTGCTAGCTAAGAAGAATCCAGCAGGATCAAACCAAGGCTCAACCATCCTGTTTTCTAAATCCTGCATGTCCCAATTTCCTTGGTCAGGGTGGTTGATGAATATTTTATTATTCAGATCAAGCCATGCCTTCTTGTGTTGAACAGGATCAAAGTTTTGGATTGTGAAACTATGGTCGGAATCTGGAATCTGGCCTTGAAGTGAACGATGTATCTTTAAAATATGGCGCATAATTAGACGCGTTCGTTTATTGAGCTCTCTTTGCTACCACTTGGCATTGTGAAACGGTAGCCAACATTGCGCACGGTTCCGATGATTGCTTCAAATTCTGGACCAAGCTTTGAACGAAGACGTCGAATGTGCACATCCACTGTGCGGGTTCCACCAAAATAGTCATAGCCCCAGATTTCTTGCAATAACTGGGCTCGGGTAAAAACACGTCCTGGATGCTGGGCTAAATATTTAAGAAGTTCAAACTCTTTAAAAGTTAAATCTAATACATTTCCTTTTAATCGAGCGGTGTAACTCGATTCATCAATGACAACATCACCTGTACGAATTTCACCTGAATGCGGATCACTCTGCGCCAATGCTGCACTGTGCTTGCCAACTGTGATTCGAATTCGTGCATCGACTTCGGCAGGTCCTGATGTATCGAGCATGACATCATCGATTCCCCAGTCGGCGCTCACTGCCGACAAGCCGCCTTCGGTAGCAATAACGATGATTGGGCAACCAAGTCCAGTCGTAGTTAATAACCGAGCAAGTGACTTAGCTGCAGGCAAATCTCTACGGGCATCAACAAGAATGACATCAACATCGGGTACATCAATGAGGACACTTGCTTCGGCAGGCAAAATACGAACGGTATGCGCAAGCAAACCGAGTGCAGGGAGCACCTCTGCGCTCGCCAACGATGTGTTTGTAAGTAGCAACACTCTGGCCATTGGTACAGACTACCCCCGTGAAATCATTGCTTCCACTCGCGATCGTGCTAGGACTCTCTTGCGCCTTTGGTGTTTGGTATCAGCGTTCACGCGGCAAAATAAAAGCCAAGATAGGGCAGAGCTCGATTTCTGAGTCCATGATTGGCGCACCCCTTGGATCGAGAGCCACCTTGTTGCAATTCTCCTCGGCATTCTGCACTCCCTGCAGGGCAACACGGACCCTGTTAGAAAATATTGTCTCCACCATGGATGATGTTGCTCATGTTGAAATAGATGCAGAATCTGAACTTGAACTAGTCAGGTACCTTAATATTTTAAGTACTCCAACGACTTTAATCCTTGATTCACATGGACGTGAAATTGGACGCGCCATAGGTGCGCCTAAGCGCCAGCAAGTAATTGAAACCTTGTCAGCTATTCGCAAATAGTTCGCAACTCGCGCTTATTAACATCGCTGTTTACTATGTCCACATGTCTTTAGCCAGTAATTTCACAAAGCGCCGAGTGATTGATTTCGGACGTCTTGCTGGCTCGCTTTGTCGAATGTAATTGTTGCTTTAAAACAATTATCCATTCAACCAACAAAGGAATTTCTTATGATTAACGAATTAGAAAATAAAATCGAAACTGTTTCAATAGATGCAAGAGGTCCACGCTTTTCGGCGGCGTTAACGACATTAGTTCTAGCTTCAGCACTGGTAACTTCACAGTTATGGATTGTGATTGTCCAGGCGATTGTATTTGCAATCGGTGCAATCAAAGGACCTCAGTTCACACCATACGCTGTAATTTTTAAAAAATTTATTAAACCTCGCCTAAAAGGAAAAGCTGTACTAGAAGATGTTCGTCCACCTCAGTTTGCCCAAACAGTCGGCCTGCTCTTTGCCCTAGCAGCAATAACCGGGTCTCTTGCTGGGATTACTCCACTTTTCACAATTGCAGTTAGTTTCGCGCTCGCGGCAGCCTTTTTAAACGCTGCATTTAACTTCTGCTTAGGCTGCGAACTATATTTGATCATTCTTCGCGTAAGGTTGTCGCATGGCTAACAAGCACGAACTCCACGAAAAGGGATTGCGTCTTACCCCTCAACGAGAGCTCGTTCTTTCAGCAGTCCGAGAGTTGGGACACTCAACTCCCGAAGAAATCGCCGAGAAAGTTCGCCTTTCCCATCCTGGCATTAATCTCTCAACGGTGTATCGCAACCTTGAAACTTTAGAAAATGTTGGTTTAGTTGTGCACACGCATCTCGGTCATGGCGGTGCCACATATCACGCAGCAGAAGAGCTAACACATCTGCACTTGGTGTGCGGAAAATGTGGATCAATTGGTGACGCACCAATTGAAGTCGCTGCAAGTTTTGTTAACTCACTTGCTGATGACTATGGCTTCAAGACCGATGTCACACACTTTGCAGTGTATGGAACTTGTACTGCCTGCCAATGAGTGCTGTCGTTGTTGAAGATGGAGTAGATAAAGGTGCAATCTGGCACTTTGGCGAACCCGTTAAAGAACAACGCGCTTTAGAAGCCGGCAATGCGTGGGCAGATCTTTCTCATTTGAGTGTTATTGGTGTCAGCGGGGAAGATCGCTTGAAGTGGTTGCATGATTTAACAACGCAGTTTCTCAAAGATTTAAGCGTTGGAATTTGGAAGTCTGCGCTGATATTAGATCCACAAGGACACATTGAGTATCAATTTAATTTAGTCGACGATGGCACAACTACATGGTTAGTTATAGATCCAGGTTATTCAGAGACTCTAATTGCTTACCTGACAAAAATGAAGTTCATGCTACGGGTTGATGTAAGAGATGCGACTTCAGAATATGCCGTATTGCGCGCGCCCGGTAAAGCCACTGATATTGGTGGACCTTTTTCTCTTGTTCCGCGAAGTGAAGTTGCTCAAATGAGTGAGACTTTTAATTCTGTAGCAACGCAAGTGGGCACCTGGGCCTTGGACGCTGAACGCGTTGCATCTGGACGCCCTCGAATTGGCTTTGAAACTGATCACAAATCTATTCCAAATGAGATCGGCGTTTTAAATGGCGCAGTACATATGAATAAAGGTTGTTACCGCGGTCAAGAAACCGTTGCCAAGGTCTTCAACTTAGGAAACCCACCTCGGCGCTTGGTAATGTTGCATTTAGATGGAAGCGATGCCGCGTTTCCAGCTAAAGGAAGTCCAGTTGAAAATGATGGAGTAGTAGTTGGTTTTATTGGCACGGTTGCGCGCCATCATGAACTTGGCACAATCGCCCTTGCAATTATCAAACGAAATACACCAGCAGAAGCGGTACTTACTGTCGAAGGCGTACCAGCTTCACAGCAAATAATTGTCTGAATTAGAAAATAACTGAAAGCAAAATTATTGTGCTTCAGCGGCAGCTTTTAGACGTACTAAAGTCTTCGCAACGGCAATTTGAGTCCATGGATATGCCTTGCGGAAGTAGAGCCAAATCTGCGCAAGCTTTGGCGCTTGTGAGGCATCAAAAGTTTCTGTGACCTGTGTTAAACCGTTTCCACAATCCACTAATTCGTATCGCCATCTCCATCGACCGAGATGTCGCCAAGCAATCAGTTCGTCTTTTTTATATTCAACCACCGTATTGAGAATTCGATAGTCGATGCCTAAATGCATTTCCATACCAAATTTCGAACCAAGAATTAACTCATCCGGGCCACTTTTATTTCCAGTAATTGTCCCACTGCCATCAATTTCTTTATGCCGTTTAGGATTATTCAGAATCGAAAATATTAAAGATGGTTTCGCCGCGATGGTGATTCGAGCAGATCTCATTTTAGGATTACCGGTATCGATTATCTCGGCGCGAAGCGAGTCTTCATTCATGCGACGAGTATAAAGAAGTATCGGCCTATTAGCAGGAATTTGGTTGTGTGAGCAGGATAGAGTTAGCACGTGGAGCTCTTCATCTCAGCAGTGCTTGGTCTTACCGCCATTGCTTTAGGTATTGCGCTCATTTTTTATGCTTTCCGTGGACGACAGTCCCAAGCCAGACGCTCACCAAAATTTAGAGGACGCCCATAATGGTTTTTACAATTCCTGAAGGTTTACATGCTGACTTAAATCCCTTAGCGTGGTTGGTCGGTACTTGGCGAGGTAAGGGTCGCGGCGAGTATCCAAATATTGAACCTTTTGAATTCGCCCAAGAAGTTGTTTTCAATCACGATGGTCGCCCATTTTTGAATTACTACTCTCGGTCCTGGATTTTAGATGCTGAGGGTGAAATCGTGCGGCCTGGTGGATCTGAAACAGGATTCTGGCGGGCTAAACCAAATAATGTTTTAGAGGTTGTCATGTCGCACAACACCGGGATTTCAGAGGGTTGGGTTGGCACTTTCGATGGCCCGAAGATTCAATTAGTTTTAGATCAAGGTTATTCAGCACCAAGTGCGAAAATCGTCACAGCAGGTGTTCGTTTATACGGACTCGTAGCTGGAGAACTTTTCTTTGCCTATGACATGGCAG
>CANKCT010000018.1 GCA_947480465.1 Actinomycetota bacterium | reverse complement strand
GATTGCACTCTTGACCACTTCTTCATTGTTTTTAAGATATCGTTCTAGTGAATCTGAATCTATGGCCCGAAAAAGTACGCTCCACCCTTGGGCAAAAAGCGTTGCCGCAATGAAGCTCTCTGTCTGCGCATCGGCAATTGCGGTGATAACGGTAGGTAGTTCGAGATCAGACATGTGAACGTACCACCACTAAACGACCATGTGTTGTGGCACTTAAAACTCGCAGAACTTGAGTCTGTTGAACTGCAATAGTTAGAGCTGCATCTGTGCCGAAATTCTTACTCTTTTGATCGTAACTAACAAGACTAACCCCTCCTAAAATCAATACTGGCTCAACCGGCAACTCGCCATTTTGGCTATCGATTACCCAATAGATATCCACGCTTTCACCAAGAGCTATTCCGTAAGCTACATCCACGGCTCGAATGCTGATAGGCACTGCACTTGCTGCCAAGCGATTTTTGCTAGAACTGACATTTTCGATACTTAAAATTTCACCTTGGACAATTGCATTTACTAAAACTAGACCTATGGGTTTATCTGCTTTTGCCAAGTAAAGCGATGTACTTGAGTCCAGATCTAAATGTTGGAGTTTAAAGTCCCCCGAAACAATCTGATGCCCTGAGGATAAATTCATTGAGGCAATCCAAAAGTCATTTCCCTGTTGTGAAAATGTGGCAAGAAAGAATGCGGAAAGGAATGAGGCAGCAATTAATGTTATTGCGAGGGGGGTGCGATATGACGAGGCGTTTCTTCTATTTTTCATGGTACAAACTCAAGACCAAATCCAAGTTTGTACTTCAAACTTATCCACATTCATCAATTCGAATGAGTAAACCTCATCTAATTGGTTGAAGATTTCGAAGCAGTGACAGTCAAGTCTAGCTACATGACTACTAACCCAATTTTCGACGTTACACCTTTTTTTAATCGAATCAATCTCACTGTGATTTCTAGCGATGAGAATGAAGACTGGCTACATCCTGTCCTTGAAATATTTCGCCCAAAAAACGAGCTGCCTCTGTTAAAGGAGAACAGGCTTTATCTGGTTCCAACACTGTTTGGAGATGAGTTTGATCAAGAGTTCGCACCAGAGCCCACTTCGTCAAAGGATTTACCCGAATTAACGCAATGGTGTACAAACTTTGCGCGGAATGTACTAGAGGTTTTTGCTGGACGTCGACCTTCTTCCCAGTTGATAAAGCTGTTTCATTTTCGTCTTTTCAGCGATTTCGAAAAGAAATCTGGAAGTCAAAAGGAAGTTGGACGGATAAGAAAACTGCACATAAGTGAGCCTCTAGATGGAATTTGTGAAGCAACAGTGACGGTGAGATTTGGAGAGCGTCTGCGAGTACTAGCTTTCAGATTTGAAGGGGTCGATCAACGTTGGCTTTGTACAGCATTGACGCTGCTTTAAGCCGCCCCATGACATCGCTTATATTTACGCCCTGACCCACAAGGACAAGGTGCATTACGAGAAACATCACCCGTTGTTTTCACACCTGATTCATCTGCCGCCGTGTACTGAAGACCGGTCGTGGGAAGCGGTTTTGCTTCTAACCCAGCGCCAGTCACAGTATTGCTAGAAGTTTCAACTGTTATCTCGATATTAAAGAGTAAACCAGCAATTTCCTCTTTAATTGCATCCATCATTGCAGAAAATAGTTCATAACCTTCGCGTTGATACTCCACAAGTGGATCACGTTGGGCCATTGCACGAAGTCCGATTCCTTCTTGTAAATAATCCATCTCATACAAGTGTTCACGCCATTTACGGTCAAGAACCGAGAGCAAGACCTTGCGCTCTAATTCACGCATGACTTCTTCGCCTAAATTCTTTTCTCTTTCGGCGTAAGCTTTTTCACAGTCTTCAACAATTTGGGCGATAAGAAATTCAGTGCTCAATGCACTGCGCGAGCCGACAGATTCAATAAATTCATCAATTGTAAATGAGACAGGATAAATTCTCTTAAGTGCATTCCACAGCAGATCTAGATCCCAGTCCTCCCCATAACCTTCAGATGTAGCACTTGTTACATATGCCGTCAGAGTGTCTCGGACAAATGTTGCGATTTGATCCTTGATATCTTCGCCTTCTAGGACCATCCGTCGCTCACCGTATACAACTTGTCGTTGACGGTTCATGACATCGTCATATTTCAAGACGTTCTTACGCATTTCAAAATTCTGAGCTTCTACTTGTGTCTGCGCTGAACGAATCGCATTACTGACCATTTTGGACTCAATTGGCGCATCTTCAGGGATTCCGGCAGCGGTTAAGAAGCGCTCAACCATTCCTGAATTAAAACGGCGCATAAGGTCGTCTTGAAGAGAGAGATAAAAACGTGACTCACCTGGATCTCCTTGTCGACCAGAACGTCCACGTAACTGATTGTCTATACGCCTTGACTCATGGCGCTCAGTACCAAGAACGTAAAGGCCACCTAATGCAACTACTTCTTCATGCCCCTTTGCAACAGCCGCCTTTTGTTTAGTGATTTCCTCTGGCCATGCTGCTTCATACGCTTCTGCATCTTCTACTGGAGAAATACCACGACGTTGAAGTTCGAAGTCGGCCATAAACTCAGGATTTCCACCAAGCATAATATCGGTACCACGGCCCGCCATATTTGTTGCAACGGTAACTGCCCCGCGTACACCTGCGCGAGCAATGATTGCAGCTTCGCGCTCGTGGTGCTTCGCATTTAGAACTTCATGAGGTACACCAGATTTGCGCAAGAATGCTGAAAGCTCCTCTGATTTTTCAACACTGACAGTGCCAACCAAAACTGGTTGGCCTTTCCGATGCTTTTCTACAATGTCTGCTGTAACTGCTACAAATTTTCCTGCTTCAGATTTATACACTAAATCCGCTTGATCAATACGAACCATTTCACGATTTGTTGGAATTGGAACAACTCCGAGCTTATAAATCTGATAAAACTCTGATGCCTCAGTCATGGCTGTTCCAGTCATTCCAGAAAGCTTTGAATACAACCGGAAATAATTCTGCAAAGTGATAGTTGCTAAGGTCTGATTTTCATCTTTAATTTCAATGCGTTCTTTAGCCTCAAGCGCTTGGTGCAGCCCTTCGCTATAGCGTCGCCCTGCCAACATGCGTCCGGTGTGCTCATCAACAATTAAAAGTTCACCGTTCATTACTACATAATCTTTGTCACGCTTAAACAACTCTTTAGCACGAACTGCATTGTTGAGATAGCCAATCATTGGAGTATTTGCAGCTTCATAAAGGTTGCCGATTTGAAGCAATTCCTCAACTTTCGTGACACCCTCTTCTAAAATTCCAATTGTTTTTTTCTTTTCATCAATTTCATAGTGAACATCACGTTGTAATTTTCCAACATGATTTGCAAATTCGACATACCATTTAGTGGCTTTATCAGCAGGTCCGCTGATGATTAAAGGCGTACGAGCTTCATCAATTAAAATTGAGTCCACTTCATCGACGACGGCAAAGAAGTGATCTCGTTGTACGCATTCTTCAAGTGACCAAGCCATATTGTCGCGTAGATAATCAAAGCCGAACTCATTATTTGTACCGTAAGTAATATCAGCTAAATAAGCTTCTCGACGTTCAGCTGGAGACATATTTGCGAGAATTACCCCGACCTTTAAACCTAAGAAGCGATGAATGCGACCCATCCATTCACTATCGCGCTCTGCTAAATAATCATTTGTTGTCACAACATGCACACCGCGGCCAGCTAATGCATTCAAATAAGAAGGCAGAGTTGCAACCAGTGTTTTACCTTCACCTGTACGCATCTCAGCGATGTTTCCACGGTGCATTGCCGCACCACCCATTAACTGGACGTCATACGGACGCTGCCCCAAAGTTCTCTTAGCCGCTTCGCGAACAACAGCGAAAGCCTCTGGTAACAAGTCGTCGAGGCTTTCTCCTTGGGCATATCGACTCTGGAAAATAGAAGTCTGCTCACGGAGTTCTGCATCTGAGAGGGCACTGATGCGCGCCTCATGTCCATTGACAACGGCTACAACCTTGCCGAGTTCACGCAATAGGCGTCCTTCACCTGCACGCAAAATTTTGTCAAAAAACGCTGGCATCGCTGGACCTCTCGCACTTCATAGCTGAATCAACCCTCCTATCGTAGAGGTTGGGCCACGCAAGCGGTAACTGAGCCAATAACGTGAAAGCCTTCGCCGCTGAGGGCTCTAGCAGCCTCCCTCAAGGTAGCGCCTGTCGTCACAACATCATCAACGAGAATCACTTTGCCTATGGGATAGATACCCCGGGCAATAGCAAATGCACCCTCCATATTCAATGAGCGTTGGCTGGCTTTCAATCCGCTCTGGTCACGCACTTTTCTCCCTAACTCCAGAGCATTTATAACTGGGAGCCCGGTTTTTAATCCGACTTTTTGGGTTATGTCAACCATAAAACTACGACCCCGTCTTCGTCGAGCCGTTGGTGAAGATGGAATTGGAACCAAGCGAACACTTTGATTCAAGAACTCACCTTTTCTTATCGCATGTGCGATCGCTTCCATGATGAGGTGATCCGCTGCTTTTAAACCATTTTCTTTTGCAGCCAAGATAACTCTGCTTGCTGTTGCCGAATAGAGAATCGAGGAATGAACATTCACATTCGAAATATGTGTCAGATAGTAGCCAGGCTTCCACTCATTTTGACAGAGAGCACAAATTGTTACACCAAAAGCATTGCAACCAAAACATCGAGTCGGAAAAATTAATTGGCTTAGCTCTTCAATAATGGTCATGCACTAAGGCTAGAAGTTTTAAGAAGGGAACAAGACTAACTGTGGAAACTAAGCTCGGTAATCATCGGGCTGAAGCTTTATCAACCGTGAACTAATCCCAGCGCCCGCTTCACGTGGAAGCGTCACAACAAAATGCGCACCTTTACCAGGGCGGCCCCATGCTTCCAACTCTCCATTATGTAATCGGGCATCCTCAAGTGCGATTGAGAGTCCGAGACCTGTACCCCCTCTAGTTCTTGAACGCGACGGGTCGGCACGCCAAAATCGATCGAAAACACGATACAACGTTGACTCATCAAGACCAATTCCGAAATCTCGAACTCCAATCGCTACATCTTCCTCACTGGCGATGATTGTTATTGCAATAGGTTTTTCCTCAGCGTGATCAATTGCATTCGAAAAGAGGTTTCGCAATATTCGAGCTACGCGACGAATGTCTCCTCGGATATTCACCGAATCAGCAATTGAGTAAATACGAAGTTCTGTAGACTTTTCTTTAGCTACAAGGGATAAATCATCGGCGCATTGTCGTGCCAGCGCAACCACGTCAAAATCAATGGCATCAAGGACTGCAACTTCTGCATCAAAACGGCTAATTTCGAGCAAATCTTCAAGTAGGCGCTCGAAGCGATCTAGCTGCGCAATCATAAGTTCTGCACTCCGAGCAACTATTGGGTCAAATCCTTCGCGGGCAGAAAAGATTACTTCTGATGCCATACGTAAAGTAGTTAGTGGCGTGCGTAATTCATGTGAAACATCTGAAACGAATCTTTGTTGCACCCGAGAAAGGTTTTGAAGTCTTGCAAACTGTTGCTCAAGCGACTCAGCCATCTCATTAAATGCTGTACCTAACATGGCAATCTCATCTTGAGAGCGAACTTCCAAACGCTCTGAGAAGTTACCTGACGTGAACTGAGTTGCTATTAGTGCAGCATGCCGAACCGGTCGTACTACTTGTCTGATAACCAGCCACGTAATTAAACCAATGAGAAGAATAAGAGAAATTCCTGTAAGAAATAAGTACCTTTGGATTAAACTTAAAGTGATATTTTGATTTGCTAATGAAAAAAGCATATACATCTCATATTGTCCTGCATTAGGAATTGATATCTTCTGGCCTATAGCAAGTCCTGGAATCTCTAAGCCACTTATGTATCGGATATTTACGTAACTAACTCCGATATCCGAACTTTTGCGCACTTTTGAACTCAAGAATTCAGGAATTGAAATTGGGTCAACAAGATTTGAAGTAATTTCATAATCATTTTGCATCGTGTTACCAGGACTTCTTAGAAAAACAACCTCCCGAGCGTTTTCATTAGAGGTGAGAGATGTAGCTGATGAGATTACGTCACTGATAACTTTTCTTACTGCAACATCCTTATCACCTTGTACTAACAACAAGCGATATTGAGCGCTAAAAATTGTTGAACGTGCTTCAACAATTGAAGATTGGAGATTAACTTTCTTAATTCCAGCCGATAGCTGAGAATTCAAGGCTGAACCCGCGAAATAAATGACGGCAACGGAAAGTAGAACGGTCGAGAGAATTACCTTTAGAGCAAGGGAGTTGCGGAATCTAAACAAGACCGGGTTCACTATTTAGGAACCGCCCATCACTCCTGCTTTATAGCCAACACCACGGACAGTTACTACGATTTCTGGCCGTTCCGCATCGTGCTCAATTTTTGCACGCAATCTTTGCACATGAACGTTCACTAAGCGGGTATCAGTTGAATGGCGGTAGCCCCAAACTTCGGTGAGCAATGCATCACGCGAAAAAACACGGCCAGGCTCTTTTGCTAACGCAACAAGCAAATCGAATTCAAGACGAGTCAATGCAATCTGTTTGCCAGCTCTTAATACTTGATGTGCAGTAACATCGATTGCAAGATCTCCAATAGTTAAGAGTCCTGAAATGTCAGTATTGGTGCGGCGCAATCTTGTTCGAATTCGTGCAACTAATTCAGATGGATGCTTAAATGGCTTAACAATGTAATCATCTGCACCCGCCTCTAGGCCGCGCACTACGTCGAATGAATCACTTTTTGCACTCAGCATGATGATGGGCACCATAGATTCTGCGCGAATCAATCTGCAGACTTCAATTCCATCAAGACCTGGCAACATGACATCTAGTAAAACTAAGTCTGGTGGATTGTTTCGAAAAACTTCCAGAGCCTCATCTCCGCGACTCACGAGGTCAACATCAATTCCTGCTCCGGTTAAAACTATTCCGAGCATTTCTGAAAGGTCTTGGTCGTCATCGACAACCATAACCAATGTCATTAGCTACCGTGCTCCCACGAGTTCAAATACATGTCTTGGGCAGGCGTTAAAAGATCGATGAGTCCACCCATGCTCTTGAGCTTAAGACTTGCAACTTCCTTGTCAATGTAAGTTGGAACTTCGTGCACACCTGGCTTCAAATTCTTAGCTTCATTGACTAAATACTCAGCAGTTAGAGCTTGATCTGAGAAAGACATATCCATAACCGAAGCTGGATGACCTTCAGCAGCCCCAAGGTTTACTAAGCGACCTTCAGCGAGAAGTAGGAGGCGTCGTCCATCAGCAAGTACGTACTCATCAGTCTGGTGACGCATCTTGGCATTCTTAACTTTTGCATTTTGTTCTAGCCAAGCCACATCAATTTCTATGTCAAAGTGCCCTGAATTAGCCATAATCACGCCATCCTTCATTACAGCAAAATGCTCATCGCGCAGGACATCGCGATTACCTGTGACAGTAATAAATACATCTCCAACTTTTGCAGCATCAATCATGGGCATAACGCGAAAACCTTGCATCATTGCATCTAGCGCTTTAGTTGGATCAATTTCAGTAATGATTACATCAGCGCCCATACCTTTTGCACGTTCTGCAACACCTTTACCGCAGTACCCGAAGCCAGCAACAACAACTATGCGACCTGCAAGCAAGAAGTTTGTTGCGCGAAAAACTGCATCAAGAGTTGATTGACCAGTGCCGTAGCGATTATCAAACATATGTTTTGTATCAGTGTCATTCACAGCAATCATTGGAAATTCTAACGCGCCATCTTTTGCCATCTGATTTAGTCGGATTACACCCGTAGTTGTTTCTTCACAGCCTCCAGCTATGTTTGCAATCAATTCTCTACGAGTAGTGTGCAGTGTATTCACAAGATCACAACCATCATCGAATACTTGGTGAGGTGCAATGTCAAGAGCTGCGTTAATGTGTGTGTAATATCCATCGCGGTCTACCGCATTGCGCGCAAATACAGAGATTCCAAATTCGTGAACAAGGGCTGCAGCAGTGTCATCTTGAGTTGAAAGTGGATTTGAGGCACACAGCGCGATATCAGCGCCGCCAGCTTTCAACACACGCATAAGGTTTGCAGTCTCAGTTGTCACGTGCATGCAAGCAGCAATGCGGACTCCTGCAAAGGGTTGTGACTTTTCAAAACGCTCACGAATCTGGGCAAGTACAGGCATATTTCGCTCAGCCCACTCAATCCGCTTTCGGCCCTGCGCAGCAAGAGATGCATCTGCAATGTCATGACGGGGAAGAGTGGAAGTAACCGGTGAGTTCACAAAAAGCTCCTTTAGAGACGACGCTGTAAGAGGCTAGGTTACTGCCCCATGAGGAAAAGCGAGTAATGAGACGCTGAACTAGGACTGGATGAGGGAGAGAACCTCATCACGCAACTTGCTCATCGCCGCGGCAGTTTTAGCCTCAACGTTGAGGCGCAGCAAAGGCTCGGTGTTCGAAGGCCTCACATTGAACCACCAAGAATCGCCAATGACACTGAGGCCATCGAGGTGGTCAATTTCCACCCCCGCACGCGCCGAAAATTTCGCTTCGATAAGTGTTGTCGCTGAAGCCGCATCCTCAACAGACGAATTAATCTCGCCACTTGAAACATAACGTTGATACGGCGCAAGTATTTTTGACATCGTTTTATTTGATTCACCAAGAGCAGCAATTGCATGCAAGGCAGCTAAAGCTCCAGAGTCGGCGCGCCAAAAGTCTTTAAAGTAAAAATGTCCTGAATGCTCTCCCCCAAAGACCGCGCCGCTTTCAGCCATCATGGCTTTAATGTAGGAGTGTCCGACTCGAGAGCGTAAACCAGTTCCGCCATTTTCTTGAACGACTTCCAAAACTGCGCGCGATGAAATTAAATTATAAATAATAGTTGAACCTGGATATTTGATTAGTTCGCGGTGAGCAATTAAGGACGTGAGATCAGATGGATTTATTGTGTTGCCATTTTCATCTACTAAAAAACATCTATCAGCATCACCATCAAATGCTAAACCTAAATCAGCTTTATGTTTTTTTACCGCACGCTGTAAGTCACGAAGGTTTGCTGGATCAATAGGATTAGCTTCATGATTCGGGAAATTACCATCGAGTTCAAAGTACATAGGAATAACTGTGCAGTTCAATCGAGAGAAGATAGCTGGTGCTGTATGTCCAGCCATTCCATTTCCGGCATCAATGACGATGGTCAACGGGCGAATCGCTGATAGATCTACAAGCGTTAGTAAGTGTTCGACATACTCCCCAAGCATGTCACGCTCTGTTTCAATTCCAATAGATCGAATTTCAAGCGGAGAACCTTGACGTACGAAGCTCTCAATCACTTGAAGACCAGACTCTTTTCCGATCGGACGTGCACTGCTATAACAGAGCTTTATGCCGTTATACGCCGCCGGATTATGGCTTGCGGTAAACATTGCGCCCGGTAGACCTAACTTTCCAGATGCAAAGTACATTAAGTCTGTCGATGCAAGACCGATACGTATTACATCAAAACCAGTTGAAGTAACACCCGCAGAAAAGGCATCGGCTAGTGCTT
>CANKCT010000017.1 GCA_947480465.1 Actinomycetota bacterium | reverse complement strand
CGGCACGAATAGCTGCGATAGCCCTTCCCCACGATTGGCTTTCTTGGCAGCTACAAGGTGGAAAAGATATTACAAAGATTTTTACTGATAGAAGTGATGCATCCGGAACCGGATACTTTGATCCGACTACTTCACATTACCGCGAAGATATTCTGCGTTTGGCTCTTCGACATGATTTAGAAATCACTCTGCCCCGAATTACTGAGCCAGAAAAATTTGGAGGCACAACACTTTCCGGAATACCGATTGCCGCTGGTGCCGGAGATAACGCATCAGCCGCTCTTGGTGTGCAAGCCCAACCGGGAGATGTGATTGTTTCTTTGGGTACAAGTGGAACAGCTTTTGCAGTTTCAGATACTCCTACGCATGATTCCAGTGGCTCTGTCGCAGGATTTGCCGATGCAACAGGTCGTTACTTGCCACTTGTTTGTACCTTAAATGCTGCAAGAATTTTAGATGCCGCAACAAGAATTCTTGGGAAAACACATACCGAAGTTGGCGAGTTAGCAATGTTGTCTCCGGCCGGTGCTAATGGTCTAACTTTGTTGCCGTATTTCGAAGGCGAACGAACGCCTAATCGTCCTGATGCAACCGGCGTCTTTGCTGGTATGAACCTCAAGAACTCCAATCCCTCTGATATTGCACGCGCAATGATTGAAGGAATGCTCTGTGGTTTGGCAGATGCAGTTGACTCGCTTGTCGCCTTAGGTGTCGCAGTTAATCGCATTGTGTTAATTGGTGGCGCAGCAAAAAATCCTGCAATTCCCAGCATTGCAAGTTCAATTTTTGGTCGCCCCATAATAGTTCCGCCAACAAGTGAGTACGTTGCTGATGGCGCAGCTAAGCAGGCCGCATGGGCTTTGCTCGGCACAATGCCGGAATGGAATGTTGGTGATACAACTAAAATTGAATCTAAAGCGACGCCAGATGTCATGGATAAATACAGAAGGTTGAGAGATAACACAGTTGGGTGGAAAGACTAAATCAATTTGTAACTCGGACACCCTTGCCAACAACAATTACACCGCCTGGACTAATCGTAAAGCGCTGGCGATCGCGCTCTAGATCTACACCGATTGACGCGCCAGGTTCAACAAAAACATTTTTATCAAGGATTGCATTTCTAATTACTGCCTTGTTACCAATATGTACAGATGGCATAAGTACAGAGCCTTCGATGAGTGCCCCGCTTCCTACAGCAACATCATAAGAAACTACCGAATTGTGCAATATGCCACCCGAAATAATTGTTCCTGCCCCAACGATTGAGTCGTGCGCAGCTCCACCTTCGCTAAATTTTGCAGGAGGAAGTGAGGGCGGATTTGTTAATAATGGCCAATCACGGTTATAAAGATTAAATATTGGGTGAACCGAAACTAAATCCATATGAGCATCGTAATAAGCATCGATGGAACCAACATCACGCCAATACCCTTTGTCACGATCAGTTTCACCCGGCACAACGTTGTGTGCAAAATCGTAAACTTTCGCAACTCCATTATTAGTTAAGAAAGGAATAATGTTCGCACCTAAGTCGTGACGAGATTCAATATCCTCAGCATCAATAATGAGCGCTTCTTCCATCACATCACGCTTAAAAATATAATTTCCCATGGACACTAAACATAAATCAGGGTGACCGGGCATTGGTGGTGGATCGGAAGGTTTTTCATGGAATGCCTTAATAGTTATTCCATCGTCAGCTAACTCAATAACTCCAAACTCGTGCGCCTCCGAACGTGGCATGCGGATGGCTGCAACTGTTACACCAGCACCAGATTCAACATGTTGTTCAAACATCTGACCTGGATCCATGCGATAAACGTGGTCTGCACCAAAGACTAAAACATGTTTAGGGTTTTCATCATGAATTAAATTAAAGTTCTGCAAAATCGCATCTGCACTACCGGTATACCAGCGGGGCCCTAAGCGTTGTTGCGCAGGTACTGGAGTAATGTAATTTCCCAGTAAAGCCGACATACGCCATGTGGTTGTTATGTGCCTATCAAGTGAATGTGACTTGTATTGCGTAAGAACCGCAATCTTCAACATATTTGCATTTACTAAGTTAGATAAAACAAAATCTATTAACCGATAAGAGCCACCGAATGGAACTGCGGGCTTGGCTCTATCAGCTGTAAGTGGCATTAAGCGCTTACCTTCACCACCGGCAAGAACTATCCCGAG
This sequence comes from Actinomycetota bacterium, assembly GCA_947480465.1. Taxonomy (GTDB): domain Bacteria; phylum Actinomycetota; class Actinomycetes; order Nanopelagicales; family Nanopelagicaceae; genus Planktophila. The sequence goes on along the minus strand of CANKCT010000017.1, from coordinate 7,500 downwards.
CGGGAGTTTAAGTTTTGCCATGGGCTAACGATAGCCTGTAGCCCGTGGACCGGGTAGGGGGAAATAAGTGAGCGATTTGAAAATTGGAATAGTCACCAAAGAGTGGCCCCCCGCCATTTATGGTGGTGCTGGCGTCCACGTGCTGCAATTAACGCAAGCCCTTCGCACAATCAATGGAGTCAATGTTGATGTTCACTGCTTTGGCGGACCGCGTACTGATGCCTTTGGTTACTCAACTCCTAATGAATTTGCAGATGCCAATCCAGCTGTTCAGGCTCTGGCTACAGATCTTGAAATCGCTTCACATCTGCAAGGTGTCGATGTTGTGCATTCACACACCTGGTATGCAAATATGGCGGGCCACATTGCATCTTTGCAATACCAAATCCCCCATGTCATTAGTGCGCATTCACTCGAACCGCTACGGCCTTGGAAAGCCGAACAATTAGGTGGCGGTTTCGCTATTTCATCATGGGCAGAAAAAACAGCTTACGAATCTGCAGCGGCAATCATTGCTGTCAGTGATGCTATGCGAGCCGATGTGTTGGCCGCTTACCCCGCAATAAATCCAGCAAAAGTTGTCACCATTCGCAATGGTGTTGATACAACAAAATTCATTCCTAACCATGATTCAACTATCGCTTCTCAATATGGTGTTACTGGTCGATATGCAATCTTTGTTGGTCGCATTACTCGACAAAAAGGTTTGGCGCATTTGCTGCGTGCTTGGAAAGATGTCCCAAAGGATTACGGTTTAGTTTTGGCCGCGGGCAGTCCGGATGAAGAAGGAATCGGTACTGAAGTTGGCAAACTCATTGCACAGCTTCAAGAATCAAGACCAAATATCTGGTGGATCAAAGATATGTTGCCCCACTCCGAATTGACTGCGCTGTTAACTGGCGCAGAACTTTTCATCTGTCCATCTGTTTATGAGCCATTAGGTATTGTCAATCTTGAGGCTATGGCCTGTGAAACTGCAGTACTGGGTTCTCGTGTCGGTGGAATACCTGAAGTTGTATCTGAGAAAGAAACAGGTGAGTTGGTCGATTATCATGGCGATAGCGCTGAATTTGAAACTGCACTCACCGAAGCTATAACGCGTTTGATGTCACAGCCAGATCTACTCAAAGCGTATGGTCTGGCTGGCAGAATGCGAGCAATGAAACTCTTTGGATGGAATTCTGTTGCCGAAGCAACCGTGGAACTTTATCGACGCGTGCTTGAATAAATGACTCGTAAATCTTGGATTCAATTTGGTTTTGTAGGATTCTTATGGGGAATTCCATACTTACTGATGAAAGTAGCGGTTGCTGATATACCGCCACCCCTAATTGTTGCTGGCCGAACCCTCATTGGGGCAGCAATTTTGATTCCAATTGCAATTCATAAGAAAACTTTTATGGATGCAATACGGGGCATTAAATATGTTCTGCCCTACGCATTTCTTGAAATGGTGGGACCTTGGATTCTCATTACTAACGCGGAGAAAGAAATCTCTTCGGGATTAGCCGGTTTGTTAGTTGCAACGGTACCTATTTTCGCCACAATCTTCACTTCCATGCGTGGGGATCACACAGTGTGGCAACCCAAGCGAATTTTCGGTTTGATTGTTGGATTTATTGGAATCGTCGCACTTGTTGGAATTGAATCAATTGCTGGAACAAGTAATCCAAAAGCTATCGCAATGGTCATTCTTGCTGCAATTCTCTATGCCTATGCCGTGCTTATGGTCACTTCTAATCTGCCTGGTGTAGATGGCATTGCAATTAATGGCGTTGCCATGGCAATCACATCGCTTTTCTATCTGCCAATCTCAATCTTTATGTGGCCAAGTAATCCTGTGTCACTCAATGCCATTGCTGCACTCGTTGCACTTGGGGTATTTTCAACGGCGATTGCATTTATGCTGTTTTTCATTGTGATTGTTGAGATCGGTCCCGCACGTGGTTCACTGACCACTTACGTAAATACTGCTGTAGCGGTTGTCCTTGGAATAATTATTTTAAACGAACCAATTACTCTTGGAATAATTGTTGGCTTGCCACTTGTGGTTTTGGGTTCTTATCTAGCAAGTCGAAAAACAGAGTTAGCTGTTATCGCCGAACCCTAAACGTTCAAGTAGTTTGGGATCTCGCTGCCACTCTTTTGATACTTTTATGTGAAGGCCAAGAAAAATCTTGGCCACGAGTGCACGCTCGATATCAGCACGCGCCCGAATTCCAATCTCCTTCAAACGAGTTCCTTGATGGCCCAATAAAATTGCTCGCTGTGTATCACGCTCTACATGAATAGTTGCATGCACATCATAGAAAGGTCTAGATCCCTTTTCTTCGCGCTCACCGAATTCATCGATAGTGACAACTATCGAGTGCGGTAATTCTTCTCGCACATCTTGTAAGGCTGCCTCGCGAATGAATTCACATATTAAGGCCTCAATTGCTTGATCACTGGTAGTTCCTGCAGGGTAATAAGCCGGCCCAATGGGTAAGTTAGCGCCGATAAGCTCGTTCAATAAATCAATCTGATTATGGATTGCAGCCGATACCGGAATAATTTCATCCCAAACGAATCCCTGTGCCAATGCCATGATGCCTGCCAAGCGCAAAGCTAATTTCTCTTTTGAAATTAAGTCGGTTTTAGTAATAACCGCGAACTTTTTAGCCCGAGGGTGTTTAGCAATTTCAGCAGAGATATACAGATCTCCCGCACCTGATGTTTCATCTGCAGGGATGCACATAATCACAACATCTACTGAATCCATACTCTGATCAACAACGGCGTTAAGGCGATGCCCCAAGAGAGTTTTCGGTTTATGAACACCTGGAGTGTCAACGAGTACCGCTTGAAAATCCGGACCATGCACGATCCCACGGATTGCACTTCGTGTGGTATTTGGATGATGTGAAGTGATTGCAATTTTGCTACCGACTAAAGCATTAATGAGAGTAGATTTTCCAACGTTGGGGCGGCCGACAATGGCAACGAAACCCGAACGATGTTCACTCATGTCGCTATTCTCTCACCGATTCGCGCCTATGAACTCCACTGCATCGGCCACCGATGTCACGATCTCAGCGGCTCTTTCGCCAATTAATCGATGACAACCCTCACTTGTTGGAGAGTTTATTGGCCCAGGAATAGCCATAACTGGACGCAATAGTTCTGCCGCATCTCGTGCAGTACGCAACGAACCACTGCGAAAAGCTGCTTCAACCACTAACGTCGCCTGTGCCAGTGCTGCAATTATTCGATTACGTGTTAAAAATCGTGCAGGTAATGCAGGATGGCCCGGCATTACTTCGCTAACAATGGCACCGGCCTCGCATATTTCAGCAAAAAGGCGTGAATTGCCTGCTGGATAGTTGATGTCGATTCCAGAAGCAATGACTGCAACGGTTATTCCTTCAGCGATTAAAGCGCCTTTATGCGCAAAAGAATCTATGCCATAAGCCCCGCCGCTGATAATCCCCCATTCGCGATCGACAAAACCTGCAGCGAAATCTCCAGCAATTCGTGCGCCGTAGTGAGTTGGATTTCTAGTTCCTACAATTGCAAGTGAATGCATGGACAATGAAGCACTATTACCTTTAATTACCAGTGCTATGGGTGGTGCATATAGATCATCAACTGATTGGGGCCACATTGCATCTCCAGGGACCAAAAATTCTGCGCCTGCTTTCTCAATCGAAGTGAAAACAAAATCACTCGATGTTGCCCTCACGGCTTTAATCAACTTTTCAAATTTAATGGAGTCATAGCCTCCGATTTGTAGTTTCTTCACCACCGTCAATGCGCTGTGCGAAAAAATCTCACGGGCCCAAAAGGGATGTCCTCCCTCGACTGCACTAAAGAGAATTGCCCTAGCTGCTCTCTCATTCAAATTTCAATTCCACCTCTCATTGAATGTGCTTGTTTAACATCGGCCAGAGTTGGAATCTCATGACCATGCAAGTCGGCCAAACTCCACGCGACCCTTGCAATTTTATGGAGACCTCGAGCCGTAATGTGTTCTCGCTCGAGTTCATCATGGAGAAAACTCATCGCAATTCGCTCTGGTTGAAAAATTGTGCGAAGAGAACGTGCTGGAATTTGGGAATTCAAGGTATACCCCAATCCGATAAAACGTTTCTGTGCAATTTCTCGTGCTGTAATGACACGTGCACGAATTGCTGCACTTGATTCACCTAGCTCGCTTCGAGCCATATCAATTCGTCCAACTGGGTCCACATGTACACGTAAATCAATTCGATCCATGAGTGGACCTGAAAGTTTTCCTAAGTAGCGACGAACCTGTTGCGAACTACATGTGCAATTTCTTCCCCGGCCACTGAATTTTCCACAAGGACAAGGATTTGCTGCTAAAACCAGCAAAAACTGAGCTGGAAAGGTCACATTTCCAATGCTGCGGGCAATTGAGATACTTCCCGCCTCTAAAGGTTGTCGCAAGGAATCTAGAACTCCTGATGGACATTCGGGTGCTTCGTCGATGAAGAGAACTCCATGATGGGCGAGTGAACATGCACCAGGTTTAATTGAGTGTGCTCCACCTCCGACCATAGCAACTCGAGTAGTAGTGTGATGCGGACTCACTATTGGAGCAACGAGTGACGTTGGCGAACGTGTTGTAAAAGTTCCGGCCAATGAATGTACCGCCGTAACTTCAAGGGCCTGTGCAATTGTTAACGCTGGCAATATTGTAGGAATTCGCTCGGCAATCATGGTCTTACCGGCTCCGGGTGGACCTATCAATAAAATATGGTGGCCTCCAGTAGCTGCGATCTCGGCTGCTAAACGTGCCTGAGGCTGTCCTGCAACATCGGCAAAATCTAGAAGATCTTCACTGTGAGTCCATTGATAATCAATCTCTTGCGAAACTTCACGTTGCCCCGTTCGTAACCATCGAAGAACACTCTTCAAATGATTCATAGCAATGATTTCCATACCTTGCATAAGTCCAGCCTCAGCTGCATTAGCTTCTGGAACTACTGCAACTTTTATGCCCGAACGAAATGCAGCCATGAGTGCAGGTAAAACGCCTCGCACCGAACGAATTCTTCCATCAAGTGATAACTCTCCAAGAAAAACAACATCACTGATGCGCTCTGGTTCGATAGTGCCATGTGCCGATATGAGCGCTATACAAATTGCTAGATCAAAACCTGAACCTCCCTTTGGTAACCACGCAGGTGAAAGTGAAACAGTCACTTTTTTGTTTGGCCAAATCTCTGCACAGTTAACCATTGCTGCCCGCACGCGTTCTCGAGATTCCGAGAGTGCTGTATCCGGCAGACCCAAAAGTGAATACATGGGAACTCCATCTGCAATATCCACTTCTACCGTTACTAAATGCCCGTCTAGACCAAGTAGTGCCACCGAAGTTGTCTGTGCCAAAGTCATAGAATCTTGGCCCGATACTCAATTGAATGTGCACCATTATTTTGAATTAACACTGCGGCAACATCAATTTGGTAATCACACCCCAGACATCCATGTGTTGCCAACCATGCAAGTGCAAGTCTCTGCATGCGATGTGCTTTATCCCGATTGATTGCTTCGAATGGATGGCCGAAAGCCAATGATGATCGTGTTTTGACTTCGACGAAGGCAAAGACACCGCTTGGATGTAGCGCGACTATGTCAATTTCACCTTCACGAATTCTCCAGTTTCGTTCGATAATTTCAGCATTGTGTTCAGTTAAATACTTAGCGACTGCTTCTTCGCCAAATGCACCGGTTCGTTGATTATGTTTAGTTTGCATAGTCGGTGAGAGTAAATACTCACCCTGACATTGCAGAAAAAGTTAAACGTCTCTGTGGATGAGCGCTGCAATATTTGAGAATGAACGGCGATGTTCTATACACACTCCATGCGCATTAAGCGCTTTAGTATGTGCCGCAGTGATATATCCCTTGTGACCTGCAAATCCATAGTTGGGGAACTTAATATCCATTTCACGCATTATTCGATCTCTGGTGACCTTAGCAATAATTGAAGCTGCACTAATTGTTACTGCGACTTGGTCGCCTTTCCAAACAGCCAAGTTTGGTACGGCCAATCCTTCAATGGCATAACCATCTGTTAACACGTATGCCGGCAACTGCTCAAGGCCGTGCACTGCACGGCGCATGCCATCTATATTTGCTGCATGGACGCCACGTGAATCAACTTCACGTGCTGAAACAATCACAATATTTACACTTGATGCAAGAGCAATAATTTGATCAAAGATTTTCTCGCGTTTGCTTTCTGAAAGTTCCTTAGAATCTCGTACTTCCGCTAGCCCAGAATCATTGAGATCTTTTAAAATTACCGCGGCAATCACAAGTGGTCCGGCACACGCGCCGCGACCAGCTTCATCCACCCCTGCAATTGGTGTAATTCCTGCACTGATGAGCTGCTGCTCAATCACTTTCACTAGAAACTACTTAACAACATCGATCTGTGGAATATATGCAATATTTTTCAACGGCCAAATAACCGCAAAAACTCGACCAGTAACGCGCGAAACCGGAACCATTCCACCGTTGACATCCTCCTGGTGGTAGCGAGAATCTGCACTAGCCCCACGGTGATCACCCATCACCCATATCTTGCCCTTAGGTACAGTCACATCGAAATTCATATCGCTCGGGGTATTTCCAGCAAAAATATATGGCTCTTTGATTGCGATTCCATTTACAGTGAGGAGACCTTTTTTAGTACAGCAAACCACGTGATCGCCGGCTACCCCGATTGCCCTCTTTACTAAATACTGCTTTGCTGGGTTGGGAAGTATTCCTACAGCAACTAGCCCACTCTTTACTTTTGCAATGACAGGATTTGATGAGGGTTCACTATTTTCAGGCAACCAATTTGCTGGATCCCTAAAAACCACAACGTCGCCGCGTGAAATATTTTTGGAAATGATTGGAAGTCTATTGACGGCAACGCGATCTTGAATCTGCAAAGTGTTTTCCATTGAACCCGATGGTATGTAAAAAAACTGTACCAAAAAAGTTTTAATCAGAAGAGATACAAGAAGTGCAACAATTACAAGGACTGGGAACTCCCGAAGTAGGGATCCCTTTCGGCGCATGTATTGAGTTCTTTAGGCTTTTGGAGTTTCGTCTTCAGATACAACTTCTGTAACTGGAGCTTCAACAACAGCTTCAACGACTGGAGCCTCAACAACAGCTTCAACGACTGGAGCTTCACCAACAGCTTCAACGACTGGCTCTGGCACAATTACGGCAACTGGTTCTGGAGTAGAAAGAATTCCATCGCCATAACCTTCAACACCATCGCGCTTTTCGCGAATCTTGGCAGCTTTACCGCGTAAATCACGAAGGTAGTACAACTTGGCGCGACGAACATCGCCCTTCTTTACTAACTCTATTTTTTCAATAACTGGAGTGTGAACTGGGAAAGTACGCTCTACACCAACTCCGTATGAAACTTTACGAACTGTAAAAGTCTCGCGAACGCCATCGCCCTGACGACGCATAACGATTCCTTGGAAT
>CANKCT010000016.1 GCA_947480465.1 Actinomycetota bacterium | reverse complement strand
GTGAGAAATTCTGGTAGCTAACTCTTGAAATGATACATACGCAATGGTGTGCAACATATCGTTTTCATAGGGAGTTTGATATCCGAGCGACATGTGCGCCATGCGCAAATCTTCAAGCTCGTATGGATCAACACCGCGCGTTGCCATTAAATAATCGCGAATAACTATGCTGTGTCGAGCTTCTTCTGCCGTCCACCGTTCAATCCAAGTTCCCCAAGCACCATCTCGACCCATCGAGATTGCGATTTCAGTGTGATAGCTCGGAAGATTATCTTCAGTCAAAAGATTTAACACCAAAGAGTCCTGAGCTACAGGTGTTAGCCGTGAATCTTTAGCTTCCCATGCATCCCCATTTAAAGGCCCAGCAAAATCTCGGCCTTCTGACCAGGGAACATATTCATGTGGGTACCAGTTTTTTTGAACACCTAAATGACGTTCGAGCTCAACAGCTACAACGGGTTCGAGATCGCGAATTAATCGTGCTTGAATCGCTGCGGCATCTGAAGTCATACCCGTAACGCTACGGTAGGTATGGCATTACTCGCGAGTTATAAATTCTTCTCGGCCCGTTTTGCTGCTTCGTTGGCGCGCCACTTAGCGATTTCACCATGGTTACCACTTAAAAGAATTTCTGGAACCGCAATATCGCGCCAAATGGCTGGTTTCGTGAAGTTAGGGTACTCAAGGTAGCCATCTTCATTATGTGATTCTTCACTCAGAGAATCGGGATTTCCTAGGACTCCTGGTATCAGTCGAGTGATCGCTTCAATCATCACCAGCGATGCTACTTCTCCCCCACCTAAAACATAATCACCAATGGAGACTTCATGTACTCGGATATTTCGCGATGCGTACTGCTCTCTTTGATAATGCTGACGAACTCGGTCATCGATGCCTTCATAGCGACCGCATGCAAAAACTAAGTGTGTACTTTGAGAGAATTTAGCTGCCATTTTTTGGTCAAAACGTTTTCCAGCCGGAGTCAAGATAATCAAATCTGTATCGTTTTCCAGCAATGGGTCGAGTGCTAAACCCCAAATTTCAGGAAGCATAACCATTCCTGCGCCACCACCATAAGGTGTGTCATCAACTGCATGGTGATTGTTACTTGCAAAGCTGCGCAAGTCATGAATCTGAAAATTCACAATTCCAGCATCGCTCGCTTTGCCTAGTAGCGAGAGTTGTAAAGGAGAAAAATAATCTGGAAATATTGTTACGGCATCAATTTTCATTGCACCACTCCATTTAGTTCTGGAGGTACTATGACTAGTCGCCTATTCTTAACATCAACTACGGGCACAAGTTGGCGCACAAATGGAATTAATGCCTCACCGGATGTAGTTTTTATTGCAAGTAGGTCTTGACCAGGTAAATTAATGACATCGGTAACTTCACCAAATAGCGTTTCATCCTCAAGGAATGCTTGGCAACCGATTATCTGCAACACGTGATAATCGTCCTCATCTTCACGCACTTCATTAATATCGACCTGGGCATAAAGGAGTGTGTTACGAAGCCTTTCAATCTGATTTCTATCACTGAAACCAGCAAAACCAAGTAACAAGATTCCGTTGTGTACGCGACCCGAGGTAATTGTTAAATCGCCATGCCCATCAGTTTGCAGTTTTTGTCCGATGGCAAATCGAGCATCTGGATCATCAGTGCGCACTTCAATCGTTGCTTCACCGAGAATTCCGTGGGCTCGACCAATTCGCCCTACGAGTAATCGCATGGCTGTATGTTTACTTAGTTAGGTTCGTCGGTCTCAACTAGATCAACACGAACAGTGCGACCTGCGAGCGCGCTAACAACGGTTCGCAAAGCTTTCGCAGTGCGACCATTGCGTCCAATAACTTTGCCGATGTCTTCTGGGTTGACTCGAACCTCTAAAGTTGTCCCGCGACGATGAGTCTTTTCAGAAACAACAACGTCGTCAGGATTATCTACGATTCCCTTTACTAAATGCTCGAGGGCCTCATCCATCATAATTATTCAGCAGCCGCTTCTTCAGTTGGAGTTTCAACCACAACTTCTGAAGTCACTTCTTCAGCTGGAGCCTCGGACACCGCATCAACTGCGATTGGTTCGGCCACTGGCTCAACTTCTTCGACTGGGTTTGCAATAGCTGCAAGACGCTCTTGTGCCTTCTTCTTTAGAGTTGTTGCGCCTTCTTTAGGCTCATCCATTGCATTCTTTACTGCAGCTTCATAGGCAACGTGCTTACCAACCTTTGGAGCTGCAACGCGAAGTGTTCCTTCGGTTCCTGGTAGACCTTTGTGCTTCTGCCAATCTCCAGTGACCTTCAACAGTGCCTCTACAGCCTCTGAAGGTTGCGCACCTACTCCAAGCCAATACAGAGCACGCTCTGAATTAATCTCAATAAGTGATGGCTCTTGTCCTGGAACATAACGACCGATCTCTTCAATTGAAAGACCGTTACGGGCTTTGCGAGAGTCGGTGACAACAACGCGGAAAAATGGTGTGCGGATCTTGCCCATGCGCATTAAACGAATTTTTGTAGCCAAGAAATGTGTCTCCTGTTTATGTGCGTCTAAATCTTTTCTCCACAGCGGGGTGCGTGGTGAAGCAATTCGACTATCGGTTGTTTGGATGTTGTTCGGGGGTAGAGGGCCCCTTCAACAGGGTGCTTATTCTGCCATCTAAGCCGCTGATACGCGAAATCGCCTATTGAGACTCCTCAAGGGCGCGTTTAGCTGGGTTACCTGACTTGGACTTCTTCTTGGGCGGAATATTGGCGGGTTTGGGTGCCATGGCGGGCATTCCCATCCCGGCCATGCCAGCAGGAACACCGCCATTGCGGATTTGTCGCATCATTTTTTGGGCGGCGCTGAAACGATCAACAAGGTTATTTACATCCGAAACTTTAAGACCTGCGCCAAGAGCTATTCGTGCACGACGCGAACCATTGAGAACTTTTGGCTCTTGCCGCTCTCGTGGCGTCATGGACTGAATGATGGCCTTTGTGCGCACGATCTCGCTTTCATCAAAATTAGCGCCTTTGGTTAACTGCTTCATTTGTCCGCCACCTGGAAGCATTCCCATTAACTTGGACATAGAACCCATCTTTGACATTGCACTGAGTTGATCCAAGAAATCTTCAAGTGTGAAATCTTCTCCGCTGGCAAACTTGGCTTCAAGTTTTGCAGACTTGTCAGAATCAAAAGCTTTCTTTGCTTGCTCAGCTAAAGTGGCAACATCTCCCATTCCAAGAATTCGAGAGGCCATTCGTTCGGGATAGAAAATATCAAAATCAGAGAGTTTTTCGCCAGTTGAGGCAAACATGATTGGTCGCTTCGTAAGAGATGCGATAGAAAGTGCTGCTCCACCACGCGCATCGCCATCAAGCTTTGTAAGTACTACCCCATCGAAGCCAACTCCGTTTAAGAATGCTTGAGATGTACGAACTGCATCTTGGCCAATCATGGCATCCACAACAAATAAAATTTCATCAGGTTTAACTGCATCACGAATATCAGATGCTTCTTTCATCAATTCTGCATCGATTCCTAACCGACCAGCGGTATCAACAATCACCATGTTGTATTGCTTCGCTTTTGCAAACTCCACGCCAGCTTTCGCCGTTTTCACTGGATTACCAATGCCATTTCCTGCTTCTGGAGCAAATACAGGAATGTTGATACTTTCTCCCACCACCTGTAATTGAGTAACTGCATTTGGTCTTTGAAGATCAGCAGCTACTAATAGAGGGGTATTTCCTTGGTCTGCATAAAACTTCGCCAACTTTCCGGCAAGAGTTGTTTTACCAGCACCTTGCAATCCAGCCAACATAATCACAGTCGGTGGATTTTTTGAAAATCTCACTCTGCGAGCAGATCCGCCAAGAATCTCAACTAGTGATGAGTTAACAACATCAAAAATTGCACTCGCTTGATTAGAACCCGATTGGATTGTAGAGAGAACTTGAGTTGATTTCTCAGTCACTTGCGCAATGAACGTTTCTACAACCTCTAAAGCCACATCAGATTCCAGAAGTGCCTGTCTAATTTCAGCATATGTCGCATCAAGATCAGCTGCAGAAATCTTGCCGCGAGATCGAAGTGAGGAGAATGCCGAACTAAATCGCGCGGACAGTGAGTCGAACATAGTGGGATAAGACTACTTCAGCGCAAGGCGTAACTGCGACGTGACTTCTTGTGCACGTTCATCACTTAATGGCCCACCCAAAAGTTCGGTTACATAAAGGGTATCGATTGCTTCTGCTCCCAACGTCGTAACAATTGCTGAACGAATATCAACTTTGGCATGGGTAATGGCTGAGCCAATTCTAAAGAGAAGGCCTGGTCGATCATGGCTACGAACCTCTATAACAGTTGCATCAGTAGCTGCATCATTAAAGAAAACTACTTCTGGCGCAGGTACTGGGATGCTAGGAATCGATGCATATGCTTTTGCTCGAGCCATCAATTTTTCTTCAACTTGCGTTGAATCTTCATACGCTTTTGCGATTTCGCTATGTAATCCGATTTGTGTTATTTCCTGCGCATGAGGCTCCGGTGAAACTATCCAGTACATGACGGCCGATGGCCCATGTGACTTTGTGCGCGCTGACTTAACATCTAAGCGAGCCGTACTCAACACGCCGGCTACAAGGGAAAGCAAACCAGGTTTATCTGGAGAAACGATTTCGATTGAGTACCCGCTTGTATGGGGTGCAAGCGTGACCGTTAACGTCGCATTCTCGGCCAAGCGAATCTGCTCCTCAGACAATGCTGGCTGAGCTGCAACCATCGAACCTGACATGGTCCGACGAACTCGCTGCACTAAATCACTAACCAATGAAGCCTTCCAATCACTCCATCCAGCACTTCCCGTAGCCTCGCCATCAGCAACACTCAAAGCATGTAAAAGTTCGAGAGTATTTAGATCTGGAATCACATCAATAATTGAAGCGATAGTTGCCGGATCATCTAAGTCTCGCCTTGTTGCTGTTGCTGATAAAAGAAGATGATGTTTAACCAAGATTTGTAAAACCTGAACATCACTCTCTGAAAATCCAATTCGAGCCGCAAGTGGCGCAATTAACCGCTCACCGCGAATCGAATGATCCTCTTCGCTTCCTTTTCCAATATCGTGAAAAAGGGCAGCAAAAAGAAGTAGGTCTGGACGATGAACTTTTCGTGTCAATTTTGCTGCGTGCACCGCAGTTTCAACCATATGGCGGTCAACAGTGTGGCGGTGCAATGCATTTCGTTGCGCAAGCGATCGCAGCGGTCTCCACTCTGGAATCCAACCAAAAATTATCTCTTCTTGATCAAGAGTTTCAAAAATGCGCACCATTGACTCTCCCGCACCAATAAGTGCTATCAAATTCTCTCTAGCCTCACGCGGCCAAGGTGCTGGAAGTGCACCAGTTCCATCTTTGAGCGATGTGGATATAAGAGCACAGCTCTCAAGAGATATTGGTAAACCCAATTGTGCTGCCCTTGCTGCAGCGCGTAGGCCGATGACTGGATCATTTGCAATCGAAATCAGTGGGTCTATGGAAATTTCATTGTTGCTCACGCTGATGTTATGAGCGACTGAAACGCTTCGCGGTTTGTGTAGGAATCGGCCAATTCCCTTGCGACTTTTCTGATCGAGTAAGTGCCATGTGTATTCGAGTAAATAATCAACCAAGCGCGCAGCTCTTGCAACTTCGCTCATCATTGCATCTGCATCCGCGTAACCAAGGGCCACAGCAACTTTGTCCTGCTCTTGAAACAGCAAACGATCTTTATTTCGACCAGTGGCGATGTGTAGAGTTTCACGGAGATTATTTAATGTTGATTCAGCCCAGCTGATGCGCTCAAGCGGAACTTCAATCGCACCAGTTAAAGCGATAGCCCTGAGCGCACTTATATCGCGCAGACCTCCGCGCGCTTCTTTTATATCGGGCTCTAAAAGATAAGCGAGTTCTCCTGCACGTTCATAGCGTGCCTTCATTGACTCTCTTAGCTCAGGCAAACGTGCACGGGAATTTTTATGCCAATTATCAATACTGTCTCGTTGAACTCCAGCAACAAGATCAGAGTCACCTGCTACAAGGCGAATATCCAATAAACCTAGTGCAACTTTTATGTCGGTTTGCGAAATTCGACTAGTCTCGGCGCGAGTTCGGACTGCATGGTCAACTGCTTTTGTATCCCACAGTGGATACAACATGGCATTTACAAAAGCTGTAAGTTGTTCAGAACTAAATTGGCCTTGATGCAATATGAGGATATCTAAATCAGATCCTGGTGATAGTTCACCGCGACCATAACCGCCAACAGCAGCTATAGCGACACCTTTATCCCCTTTGATTCCCAGATGTTCTTGCGTACTCGCATGAAAAAGCGAGAGAAGAGAACGGTCGCTCTCGTTCGATCGTTCTCTTCTCTCGCGTGTTCCCATGTATTACATCTTAGATTGCATCTGGCCCGCGTTCACCCGTACGTACGCGAACCACTTGGTCTACTGGTGTTGTCCAAACCTTTCCATCACCAATAGATCCAGTTGATGCTGCTTTGACTATGACCTCAACGACAGAATCTGCATCAGCGTCATCGGCCAGCACCTCAAGGCGAACCTTAGGTACTAGGTCGACGGTGTATTCAGCGCCTCGGTAAACCTCCGTATGTCCTTTTTGGCGCCCGAAGCCACTTGCCTCAGAAACTGTCATTCCAGTTACACCATGAGCTTGTAGAGCATTTTTCACATCCTCTAACTTGAATGGTTTAAGGATTGCAGTGATTAGTTTCATTAGAAAGAACCTCCTCGTGATGAGCTGGACATTTCATATGCAGTTTCAGCATGTTCGTTGAGATCAATACCTTCGACTTCTTCATCTACCTTAATTCGGAATCCAATTGTCTTTTCGATAACAAATCCTAAAATCAAAGTAACAACAAATGAATAGAGGGCAACTAACCCAACACCAAGTGATTGCTTAACTAGAAGCTCTGTGCCTCCACCATAGAAGAGACCATCGATTCCTATGCTATTTACTACGTGAGTACCAAAGAGCCCAACGGCTAGAGAGCCCCAGATTCCGCCTACTAAGTGAACGCCGACAACATCGAGCGAATCGTCAAAACCAAAGCGGTACTTAAGTCCAACTGCTAGCGCACAAAAGATTCCAGCAAAGAAACCAATCACAACTGCGGCCCAAGGAGCAACGAAAGCACAGGCTGGAGTTATTGCAACAAGTCCGGCTACAGCACCGGATGCTGCACCGAGTGATGTCGCATGACCGTTGCGTATTTTCTCCACAAGCAACCACCCAATAAGTGCTGCAGCTGTTGCAACTTGAGTGTTAATGAAAGCAAGTCCGGCAATTCCATTTGCGGCTAGAGCAGATCCAGCGTTGAAGCCAAACCAGCCAAACCACAAAAGACCAGAACCAAGCAAGACCAGTGGTAACGAGTGAGGTCGCATTGCTTCTTTTCGCCATCCAACACGCTTTCCAAGAACAATTGCTAACGCCAAACCCGCCGCGCCTGCATTGATATGCACAGCAGTTCCACCAGCAAAGTCCTCAAGACCTTTACCTGCTAGATAACCAGTACCTGTAACGGTATCGCCTACTTTATTTCCGAAAGCAAATACCCAGTGCGCAACGGGGAAATAGACGATTGTTGACCAAATTGCAACGAAGACTGCCCACGAAACAAATTTAGCGCGATCAGCAATTGCACCTGAGATCAGTGCTGGAGTAATAATTGCAAACATCAATTGAAAAGCTGCGAAAACTAAGACGGGAATTGGGTATATGCCACCATTGTTGGTGAAATCATTAACCATTCCGCCTAGACCAGAAAAAGAAATATTTCCATACCATGGAGAATTTGCTTTACTACCAAATGCAAGTTCAAAGCCATAAATTACCCATAGAACACTTACGATACCAATCGTAATAAAAGACATCATCATCATATTAAGAACGCTCTTAGTACGAACCATTCCTCCATAAAAGAATGCGAGTCCCGGAGTCATGAGTAATACGAGAGCGGTGCTAGCTAACATCCAAGCGGTGTCGCCAGAATTCAAAACTGTTTCAGTCATAAGAGCCATCTTTCAAGTAATAACTACAAGAGTTCTCGCCTTTGAGATGACGCAAAGATGCCCTGCCCGGGTTACAAGTGATGTTCAGAAGAGTTTCAGAAAAGTTGCAAAAACCTTAATTGTGTTACATCTAGGTTACGCAAGTAGGCCCTCTATGTACTCGCTAGCATTGAAGACGGCGAAATCTGCCTCCGACTCACCCGTTCCCACCCACTTAATCGGGATATTCAACTCACTTTCTATGGCAAGGGCAATTCCTCCCCGGGCACTTCCATCTAACTTAGTGAGAATAATTCCAGTGACACTAACGCTTTCGGCGAATAGTTTTGCTTGTGCCATCCCATTTTGACCCGTCGTGGCATCTATGGTCAAAAGTACTTCACTGACCGGTGCGACTTTTTCAACGACACGTTTCACTTTTTCGAGCTCAGCCATCAGGTCACTTTTATTGTGAAGGCGGCCAGCGGTATCAATAATCAAATACTGTGCTTGTGATTGAGCTGCTCGTTTTACTGCATCGAAGGCTACGGATGCTGGATCTCCATTTGGTTTGCCGGAAACCACTTCGACATCAATTCGAGAGCCCCAAGTTTGTAATTGCTCTACCGCTGCTGCACGAAAAGTATCTCCGGCTGCAACCACCACCGCAGAACCTGAACTCTTTATATTGCTGGCCAATTTCGCTACCGAAGTCGTTTTGCCAGTTCCATTTACGCCAACAACCATTACCACCGTCATACCCTCAGGGTTTGTAATTGGCGCACGTGACTGCGTTGATAGATACGATGTCAATGTTGCCTTCAGCGCTTCTTGTGCGTTCTCACTTTTTACTTTATGGGCGGAATCAAGAAGTGATTGCGTCAAAGTTGGACCAATATCAGAAGCTAGAAGCTCTCTTTCTAAATCCTGCCAATCTGAAGGGGCAAAAGCGTTCTCACCTTTTATTTTTGCAATGAATTTACTGAAAATTCCCATAGCGCGAGTGCTTAATTTGAATCAGATTCGCGAAGACGCTGTGAGATAACTTCTGTCACGCCATCTCCGCGCATTGTGACTCCATAGAGCGCATCAGCGATCTCCATTGTTCGTTTTTGGTGAGTAATGATAATTAGTTGTGAACTCGCCCGAAGTTCTTCCAGAATACCAAGTAGTCTTCCGAGGTTTGTATCATCGAGTGCAGCTTCAACTTCATCTAGAACATAGAACGGACTAGGTCGGGCCTTGAAAATAGCGACAAGCATGGCAACTGCGGTTAGAGACTTTTCACCACCAGATAACAGTGACAGGCGTTTAATTCGCTTGCCAGGTGGACGAGCCTCCACATCAACGCCACTCGTAAGAGGATTATCAGGATCTACTAAAATTAGTCGCCCATCACCGCCCGGGAATAATCGTGCAAAAATATCTTCAAAATGGCGAGCCGTTTCAACAAAAGCTTCCATAAAAATAGTTTGAACTCTATCGTCAACTTCTTTTACGATATCAAGAAGATCCTTTTTAGTATTTTTCAAATCCTCTAGTTGATCAGCTAAAAACTTAAGGCGTTCTTCGAGTGATGAATATTCTTCAAGAGCTAATGGATTGATTTTGCCTAAAAGATTGAGTGAACGCTCTGCCGAAGCAAGGCGCTTTTCCTGTTGATCACGACGATAT
>CANKCT010000015.1 GCA_947480465.1 Actinomycetota bacterium | reverse complement strand
TCAAGCGTCGCTCAGGTTTCTACGTCGGCACAGTTCTGCAGGTATTCGTCATCGCTTTTGGCTTATTTGTCTCGTCATTTTTCATTATGGGAGTGGTCTTTGCCGGGCTCTGGGCAGCTGCCATCATTGTGGGCCAAAAGGGCGAGGCTGCTCGCGCAAAACTGATGGCTTCACAGCCCCAAAAGGACTAATAGACTACGCAGGTGCAAAATGAACAAACACTTATCCTTGTAAAGCCCGACGGAGTCAGTCGAGGCTTGGTCGGCGAAGTTATCTCTCGTATTGAGTCAAAAGGCTATGCCATAGATGCGCTGCGAATGTTGAATGCAGATCGAAGTCTTCTTGAGCAACATTACGAAGAGCATGTCGGAAAAGTTTTTTATGAACCACTTGTTGAGTTCATGATGTCAGGCCCAATAGTTGCAATCGTTGCTTCAGGCAATCGAGTGATCGAGGGCTTCCGTTCACTTGCAGGTGCTACTGATCCAACAGTTGCAGCACCTGGCACTATTCGTGGTGACTTAGCACGAGACCAAGGCACCAAGGTAGTTCAAAACATTGTGCATGGATCAGATTCTCCAGAGTCTGCTGCGCGCGAGATTCAAATTTTCTTCCCCCAATAATCAAGAAATAATCAAGGAGCAAAAAGCATGAGTGCACAAAATAAAATGTCATTTATCGGCCGGGATATGGCCGTTGACCTTGGAACTGCGAACACGCTTGTCTATGTTCGCGGGCGTGGCATTGTGCTAAATGAGCCCTCAGTGGTTGCCGTCAATCAAGACACTGGTGGAATTTTGGCAGTCGGTCTTGAAGCAAAGAAAATGATTGGTCGTACTCCGGGAAATATCATCGCTATCCGTCCACTCAAAGATGGAGTGATTGCAGACTTCGAAACAACAGAGCGCATGTTGCGTTATTTTATTCAGAAAGTTCACCGTCGTCGCTATTTAGCTAAGCCACGCATTGTTGTTTGCGTTCCCTCTGGAATCACCGGTGTAGAACAACGCGCGGTAAAAGATGCTGCATATGCTGCAGGTGCACGAAAGGTTTACATTATTGAGGAGCCAATGGCGGCAGCAATTGGTGCAGGTCTACCTATTCATGAACCGACTGGAAATATGGTTGTAGATATTGGTGGCGGCACCACAGAAGTAGCAGTCATCTCCCTCGGAGGAATCGTGACCTCTCTTTCAATTCGAGTAGGTGGTGACGAACTTGATCAATCCATTATTAACTGGGTTAAACGTGAATTCTCACTACTTTTAGGCGAGCGAACTGCTGAAGAAATAAAAATGGCGATTGGATCTGCTTATCCACTAGCTGGTGAAAATGACGCTGAAGTACGTGGCCGTGACTTAGCAACAGGTCTACCAAAGACAATCGTGGTGTCGGCTGCAGAAATTCGCAAGGCAATTGAAGAACCAGTCAATGCCATTGTTAATGCCGTGAAAACTACTCTTGATAAAACTCCACCAGAGTTAGCATCTGATCTTATGGATCGCGGAATTGTATTAACAGGAGGTGGAGCATTATTGAAGGGTCTTGATGAGCGCCTGCGCAAAGAGACTGGAATGCCAATTCATATTGCCGAACGTCCATTGGATGCAGTAGTTGAAGGTTCTGGTAAATGTATCGAAGAGTTTGAGGCCTTAGAGAAGGTCCTAATCTCCGAACCACGTCGATAGTTTAGATCAAAGTAATGCGTAGGGGCGGTGAAGGTCGCGGTCGACTGCTCTTAATTACTCTCATAGTAACTGCGCTTTTTTTGATTACTTTAGATCTTCGAGGAGTTGGACTTCTTGAAGGTGCACGTCAAGGAACTCAGAGCGTGCTCTCACCCTTTCAGCGCGCAGGAAGCGTTGCTCTGACCCCTGTCAAGAACTTCTTTTCAGATGTAACTCATTTAGGTCGAACGCGAAATCAAATTAAAGAACTCCGTGAAGATAATGCAAAATTGAGATCTCAATTGATGCAACGTAAGAATGCGGATTCTCAATTGGCGCAACTTAAAAACGTTTTAAACTTGGCCGGAACTGCTGGTTATAAGATTGTTAATGCCCGGGTGATTAGCCAAGGTTCGAGTCAGTCGTTTTCACAGACAATAACCATTGATTCTGGATCAAAAGCTGGAATCAAGAAAAATATGACAGTTCTCTCGGAGTTTGGTCTTGCTGGTGTTGTTAAAGAGGTGTCACCTAATTCCGCATTGATTTCATTGGCTACTGATCCATCATTTCGAATAGGCATTCGAATTGCTCGAAGTCAACAAATTGGCATTCTTTCGGGACGTGGCAGTCGTTCTGCAAGTTTGCAACTAATTGACAACTTAACCAGCATAAAAGTGGGAGATGTTCTTCTCTCGCGGGGGAGTATTGCAAACCGCCCGTTCGTTCCTGGAGTACCTGTGGGATACGTAACCGCGGTTGATAACTCAGCTGGCGCAATTGCCCAGAGCGCAACCGTGCATCTTTATACAGATTTTTCTTCACTGGGAGTAGTTGCAATTGTTGTTGGTGGAGCTGATGTGAACCCGGGAGACGCTCTTGTGCCCGAGAAACCAATGCCAACTCCTGTACCGACCGTCACAATATACGTCTCACCATCACCTACTCCAACAAACTAAATAATGATGACACGACAATTTTCCCTTGCTCTTGGTCAGTTATTCCTAGTCTTCGTTGTGCAAGAAGCAGTTGTGAATCAATTTCGTCTGCCTGCTGGAGGTTTTTCACTTTTACTTATTTTCACATTAGTTTGGGCAATCCTAAGTTTGCCGGAGATTGCGGCATTAATTGGATTTTTTTCTGGCCTCTTAATGGATTTATCACAAACTTCCAGCGGCCCAATTGGTCACTGGACCTTACTTATGATTGCAGCTTGTTATGCAGTTGCGTACTTAGGGTCGGGAAATGAAAGTTTATCTGGCAATCCTTTAGGCTTTACATTCTTGGTTGCAAGTGCTGTTTTCTTTGTTGAACTTTCATTCGTTGCCACAGGAGTGTTGCTAGGCGTGGCTAGCGGCAGCTTTATACAAGTCTTAATAACCAGCGTGGGAGTTTCAATCTGGAGTTTGGTTGTCACTCCAATATTCTTACCGTTAATTTCCTTCTTGCATCAAGTGACCTTTAACAAGCGGACGGTGTTATGAACCAGCGATCGCGGCTTAACCTACTGGTTGTACAGATTTTAGTAGTTTCCCTCATGGTTGCTCTTTTTGGACGATTGTTTTATCTTCAAATAGCTGCAGGCCCGAAATATCGAGATGCAGCTTTAAGTATTCAAAGCCGGGATGTTGTTTCACCTGCCACGCGTGGATTAATCGTTGACTCTTCAGGTGTTCCTTTAGCACTTAATAAAGTTGGCCTCGCAATCACAATCGATCGAATTGCAATTGATAAACAGCCAGATAAAGGCGTTGAAGTGATGAAGAGATTAAGCACATTACTAAAATTGCGTTATAGCGATGTGTACCGCAATACTCGTTTGTGCGGAGAATTACCTAAAGGCCAACGTGCTGGCTGCTGGACCGGGTCCAGATACCAACCAATTCCAATTACAAAAGAAGCTGATCCCGACATTGCATTGCAAATTGTCGAGCTCTCTGATCAATTTCCTGGAGTAGATGCTCAACCAATCGCAATTAGAAACTACCCAGGAGTTGCCGGAGTCAATGGCGCACATGTTTTGGGTTACGTTGGTCCACTTACCGAAGATGACCTCACCAAAGACGGTGGTAAGAAATATTTTCGAAGTGAGTCAATTGGAAAATCTGGCTTGGAAATTATGTATGACTCGTACCTTCGGGGTAAACCTGGAATTCGCACGTTAATTGTTGACCGTAAAGAAGCGATAACGGCACAAGGTCAAAATACCGCTCCGGTACCGGGAGAACATTTGGTGACTTCCTTGGATGTGCGATTACAAGCCGCAACCGAAGTTGCTCTAGCTGATGCGGTGCAACGTGGAAGAGCAAACGGTTACACATCTGATTCCGGTGCAGCCGTTGTTATGGATATAAAAACTGGCCGAGTACTAGCGATTGCTTCTTACCCTACCTATGACCCCAACGCATTTGAAAAAGGCTTAACAGTTCAACAGGCATCAGATCTTTTCAGTGAAAAAAAGGCAGTGCCGGCGCTTTCTCGTGCGTTGCAAGGGCTTTATGCACCGGCATCTACTTTCAAAGCAGTATCGGTGATCGCAGCAGTTTCGGCGGGATATAGCCTGAGTGCTTCGTATAAGTGTCCTGCTGAAGTTCAAGTAGGTGATAGAGCTTTTCAAAACTTTGAAAGTAAGTCCCAAGGCACAATGAGTATGAAGAAAGCCATTGCTGTCTCATGTGACACGATTTGGTATCGAATCGCATTTGATGAATGGCTACGAGACGGCGGTCTGCGTCCAAAAACTAACCCGAACGACTATTTCTTCAAGGCTGCCCAAAGTTTTAACATTACTCAAAAGACTGGAATCGATCTTCCCTCTGAATCCTCATCTCGCCTAGCAGACCGTGACTATAAGAAGAGTTGGTATCAACAGAATAAAGATTTTTACTGTAACTACAAGGAACGTGCCAGCAAAGCACAACAAACGCCATTCTTAGTTTTGTTGGCAAAAGAAAATTGTTTAGATGGTGACAAGATTCGAGCTGGTGACGCTGTGAACTTCTCAATCGGACAAGGTGACACTGTCGTAACACCACTAAAGCTTGCTCAGATGTATTCCGCAATAGGCAACGGTGGAACTATTTGGCAGATGTTAATTGGAAAAGCAATCGTTAAAACGGATGGAACTGTTGTCAAGAAAATGGTTCCAAAAAAGCTTGGAACTCTCACTGCATCTAAGGAAACTTTAGATTTCCTCGATGGTGCACTTCGGGAGGTAGTGGTTTCCGGAACAGGTGCAGGAGTATTTGCTGGATTCCCGATTCTCGTGAGTGGAAAAACAGGTACAGCGGAAGTATTCGGCCGTAACCCTAACGGTTCACTTAAAGACAATACTTCGTGGTTTGCCTCGTATGCTCCAAGCAATAATCCTCGATTTGCGGTTGTCATGATGGTGAGCCAAGGAGGCTTTGGTGCATCTACTTCTGGTGTTGGTGTGCGAAAAATTTATGAAACACTTTTTGGCGTAAAAGGAAACAAAATAATTCCTGGTGCTGCAATCTTCCCAAATGGAAAGCCACCAACGAAACTTCCAAAGATTTCTCCTGCAACTAAGCCTAGGATTACGCCATGAGTCAGATCCAAGCCCGCCAACGTTTGTATCGCCGAAGTCGCTCATCTGTCTTTCACGGTTTTGACCCAGTACTTACTATTGCTGTGTCATTGCTATTAGTTATCGGGACATTGTTGGTTTATGCCGCAACTCGAGATTGGTATGCAAGAAATGGCTTAGATCCGCAGTACTACCTTAAGCGCCATGTGATTAACATTATTATTGGTTGTTTATTAGCGTATGGAACAACGGTGATTGACTATCGTTTGTTGCGAGCGTATACCCCAATTTTTTGGGGCTTAGGAGTCTTGGGTCTACTTATTGTTTTAGTTCCAGGCCTTGGCAGCACAGTAAATGGTGCGCGCGCATGGATTTCACTTCCCGGGGGATTCCAAATTCAACCCGCTGAACTTGCAAAGATTTCAATAATTATTGGAATGTCGTTGTTACTCTCGGAGCGAACGCATGACAGTGATGAACCTACATCTCGTGATGTTCTTCAAGCCCTAGTTGTTGCCGCTATTCCAGTAATCCTGATTATTTTTCAACCAGACATGGGAACAGTTTTAATTATTAGTGCTTCAGTTGTCACAATCATCGCTGTCTCTGGTGCGCCGACGCGCTGGGTAGTTGCCTTGTTAATCCTTGCGATTTTAGGTGCAACTGTGGCAGTAAAAGTCGGGGTTATTAGTCAGTACCAAATAAATCGCTTGCAGACTTTTGTTGATCCAACTGCAGACACACAAGGTGCTGGTTATCAACTCAGACAAGCTCGTATTACAGTCGGATCTGGAGGATTAATCGGGACTGGTTTGTTTAATGGTCCGCAGACAAACGGTCGATTTGTTCCTGAACAGCAAACAGACTTCATTTTCACTGTCGCAGGCGAAGAACTTGGATTTTTGGGAAGCGGTCTAATCCTTTTCTTATATCTACTCATTTTGATGCGAGGTTTTTCAATTGCTCGGCGAACCAGTGAACCTTTCGGGCGCTTAGTTTCTACTGGTGTGATTGCTTGGTTTGCGTTTCAGCTATTTGAAAATATCGGAATGACATTAGGTCTGATGCCGATGACGGGGGTCCCTCTGCCTTTCATCTCATATGGAGGCTCCTCAATGTTTGCAACATTGATCGGATTTGGCCTTCTGCAGAACGTTCACGCTCGCTCACGCGGCTAAATCCGCGCCTAAGTAGGAGATTTCGGCCTCCTCTGCCATACTTACCCCAGAAGTTCAGCGCGGCTCGCGAATCCATCGCGGCAAAAGCCCAGCGCGGACAGACCAGAAAAACCTAAACGGGATTTTTTAAAGAGAAGCGTTTTTAAATAAGCGCATAGAGGATTTGGTGCCATGGCGATAGAGCCTAAAACACCGCGCAAGCGTGCGGTCAAGAAAGCAAAAGCGAGCCCAGCTGAAACCGCTGTGGTCACAGAAGTAAACGTTGACGAGAGCAAAAAGCCAGCCCGCAAAAAAGCGGCGGTTGTGCCCGTTCCAATTTTTCAAGCTGCACCTGATAAGCCGGTTGCTAAGGCAGTTCGCAAAAAGGTTGCGGAGGTTCCACGCAATGAAACCGCTCAAGTAGAAGCGGTATCTACCTCAGGTCCAGAAGATGATGAAGATCGCGCCAATCGTAACCGTCGTCGCCGTCGTGGCGGCCGTGGTCGACGTAAGCCTGGTTCTGACATTGTCGCTGAAGATAGTGATGAGACCGTAGAAAGTTCAACTGAAGGTTCTACCCATCGCCGCCGCCGTCGTCGCGTAGCAGGTGCAGATGGAGTTACACCCGGTGAAACAGTTGTAGAAGATGGTGTTGTAACTGTTGTAAAAGTCCGCGAAGTTCGAGAACGTCCAGTACGTCCCGCTCGCACCGAGCGACCAGATCGTTCAGAGCGTCGAGGTAGCCGAGCATCTAGACCAGATCGAAGTGATCGGGGTGGACGTAGTGAATATCGCGAGCCATACCGCAAGCGCGGGACAATAATTACAGATGGCGAATTTTTAGCTCGCCGCGAAAATGTTGATCGCGAAATGCTTGTCCGTCAGATTGCAGACCGTACACAAATTGCAGTTATTGAAGATGGCGTCATGGTTGAGCATTATGTGAATCGAAACAGCAATGTTTCATATGTTGGAAACGTCTACTTAGGTCGAGTTCAAAACGTTTTGCCATCGATGGAAGCAGCTTTCGTTGATATCGGTAAGGGGCGCAACGCAGTTTTATACGCCGGTGAAGTTAACTGGGATGCTGCAGGCATATCGGAGTCAGAGCCACGCAAAATTGAAACAGTATTAAAGAGTGGGCAAAGTGTTCTTGTTCAAGTGACTAAAGATCCAATCGGGCAAAAAGGCGCTCGCCTTACAAGTCAGATTTCCTTGCCAGGCCGCTATGTTGTTTATGTACCAGGCGGGGGAATGTCTGGAATTTCAAAGCGACTACCAGAGACAGAGCGCACTCGTTTGAAGGCGATTCTGAAAAACCTAATTCCTGAAAGTGCAGGCGTCATTGTTCGTACTGCAGCAGAAGGTGTAAGCGAAGAAGACCTTACTAGTGATGTTGCACGCCTGAAGGCGCAGTGGGATGACATCTATGCAAAGAGTGAGAATCCTAATTTTCATCCACCTGCCGCTTTGTATCAAGAGCCAGATCTTGCTGTACGCGTTATCCGCGATATTTTCAACGAAGATTTCCGTAAGTTAACCGTCCAGGGCTCAAGCGCTTGGGATGAAGTAACAAACTATCTCGGATTTATTGCACCAGAGTTAACTACCAAGATTGAGAAATACACTGGAACCGGAGATTTGTTCTCTGATTTCCGAGTCGAAGAACAGTTAGCTAAGGCTTTCGATCGCAAAGTTTATTTACCTTCGGGTGGTTCTCTTGTAATCGATCGCACTGAAGCGATGATTGTTATCGATGTGAACACTGGCAAGTTCATTGGTAAAGGCGGAAATCTTGAAGAGACAGTAACTAAAAACAACTTAGAAGCTGCCGAAGAGATTGCGCGTCAACTTCGACTTCGAGATTTAGGCGGAATCGTTGTCATCGACTTCATCGATATGATTTTAGAGTCGAACCGCGAAATGGTTTTGCGTCGCTTAGTTGAATGTCTCGGTCGTGATCGCACAAAGCACCAGGTTGCAGAAGTGACATCGCTCGGCCTTGTTCAAATGACACGCAAACGTGTGGGGCAGGGATTAATTGAAGCCTTCTCGACTACGTGTGATTCATGTAGTGGTCGCGGAATTCATATTCACATGGAGCCAGTCAAGATGAAGGCACCAATGCCTCAGCTAGATGTCCCATCGTCAAAGCATGAAGACGCTGAAGAAAAAGATGCCACCGAGCACGAGTTTCACGAATCACTGAATTCAGAAACGACCACAGAAGTGGCCGTTGTGACTGAATCAGTAAAGCCAGGGGGGCGTAAGCGCCGCCGTGCCTCATCATCGGGCGTCATTACTGCCTGATTTGAGGCTTCGAGCCTAAGCGGGTAACCTTTACCCTTCACCAACTACAAGAGTCCGGAGTACCACAGCGTGGCAAATATCAAGTCTCAGATTAAGCGCATCAAGACCAACGAGAAGGCGCGCCTTCGTAACAAGTCTGTGAGCTCATCTATTAAGACCGCTGTTCGTAAATTCCGTGACGCAGTTACTGCAGGCGACGCAACTGTCATCACAACAGAACTCCGTTCAGCCTCAAAGGCTCTTGATGTTGCCGTGCAAAAAGGTGTTCTTCACAAGAACTCAGCAGCCAACAAGAAGTCATCAATGGCTAAGGCAGCAGCCAAAGCCGGCGCACGTTAATTCTTCTAACTTTTTAGAGCGAGGCTAGGTTTATGCCTGCAATTTCACTTGCTAAGGCGCCCCAACCAGCATCTACGGATCCGGCGCAGATTCGCAATTTCTGCATCATTGCCCATATTGATCACGGTAAATCCACGCTTGCTGATCGCATGTTGGGTATTACTGAAGTTGTAGATCCACGCAACATGCGCGCACAGTATTTAGATCGCATGGATATCGAACGCGAACGCGGCATCACGATTAAATCTCAAGCGGTTCGTTTACCGTGGTGCAGTGGAATTGATGGTGGCGAATACATCTTGAACATGATCGATACACCGGGCCACGTTGACTTTACTTACGAGGTATCGCGATCACTTGCAGCGTGTGAAGGTGCGGTTTTATTAGTTGACTGCGCGCAAGGAATCGAAGCCCAGACGTTAGCCAACCTATATTTAGCAATGGAAAATAACTTAACAATCATTCCTGTGCTCAATAAAATTGATTTACCAAACGCCCAGCCAGAAAAATTCGCCGCAGAGCTTGCAAAGCTTATTGGTTGCGAACCCGAAGACTGTTTACGAGTATCAGGTAAAACCGGAGATGGTGTTAAAGAACTACTCGATCAAATCGTGAAACAGATTCCTGCACCGAAAGGTGATCCTAAAGCACCTGCTCGTGCATTAATTTTTGACTCGGTCTATGACAGCTATCGTGGAGTTGTTACTTATGTCCGTGTAATTGATGGACACCTTTCGCCACGTGAGCAGATTCAAATGTTTTCAACTGGTGTTCGACATGAAGCTTTGGAAGTCGGCGTGATTTCCCCCGAACCAATTGCATCTAAGGGCTTAGGTGTGGGTGAAGTAGGTTATTTGATTACAGGCGTAAAAGATGTACGTCAATCACGAGTAGGCGACACAATCAC
>CANKCT010000014.1 GCA_947480465.1 Actinomycetota bacterium | reverse complement strand
CAAGATTCGCCACTAAATACGCGGTCCCATATGCAAGATTTGTTAAAAGTTTTGGAATATAGAAATCCGAAGGATTACCGCTCTTATTTGCAAAGTACGCGCAAAGTAAAACTCCGATAAGTCCGGAGACTGCATGCTGGATGGTGTCTTTCTTGGCTAAGCGAATTATCGCTAGCAACACCGAGATACTTACTGCGCCAATGAGCGCACTCTTTAAATCATTACCAACATTAAAAACTATGAGGAAGAGCACTGAAGGTAAGCCGGAATCAATTAACCCTTTTGTGCCACCTAGAGCGCCAATGACTTTATCTCGGTCTTGATTATGTTCGCTCATGAGGTTCCCGTCGATCCAAATCCATCTGACCCGCGCTGCGAATTTGGAAGTTCTTGTTGCTCTATGAATTCTGCAACCTCTACTTTTTGAATCACTAATTGAGCGATTCGATCTCCTTTTTTAAAGGTCACAGTTTCATGGAGATCATGGTTGATAAGAATGCAGGAAATCTCACCGCGATATCCCGAATCAATTGTCCCTGGCGAATTTACAAGGGAGATTCCACTCTTTATTGCTAGACCTGAACGCGGATGGACAAGTGCGACATAGCCTTGTGGGAGTGCAATGGAGATTCCAGTTGGTACTAGGGCACGTTCTCCTGGAGACAACGTGACATCTACCCTTGTTGCCAAGTCCGCACCTGCATCACCAACTTTTGCATACGTTGGCATTGGGACAGATTCGTCCGTGCGCGTAATAAAAACCTGTAATTGATCCATGTATTAAGGGTTAATTTCAAAGTCAGGATCCACAAAGGCTAAAACCTCTGGAGTCTTTGCAATTTGTTCTAGATACTCTTTTGGAGCATTGTTGAGAAAATGATCCATGGAGACAATTACGTAAAGCGCAGCAGCGCGAACAACAACCGGTCCATCTGCAGAATTAAGTCGTCCTTCTGCACTTGTGTACACCTTACGATTTACTTGACCAGTAATTGCCGCAGTGATGTGAAGTGTTGAGCCCATCGGTACCGGTTTCAAAAAATCTGTTTCTAGGCGAGCTGTCACTGCAGGAGCTCGAAGCAACCACATTAACTTTCCAAGAGCTTCATCGAAAGCCAGTGAAAGTAAGCCGCCATGAGCTAAACCTGGAGCGCCTTGGTGGTTTTCAGTGACGGTGAATTGAGCTGTGATATCAGCACCAGCACCTGCATAAGCGACAAGATGCAATCCGGTTGGATGTAATTCACCACAACCAAAACAATGGCCAAAATGGGATGGAATTTTGGAGCCAATTGGTGGCGCTTTTGGATGGCGCTCTGGAATGACTGCGCCTTCAGGTGGAGTTGTACTAGCAACGCGACTCATGCCTAAAGAGTATCCGATACCGTAAGGCCTATGCGATACCGTGAAGTGATCCGTATGCCACTGTGGTTGCTTGCCATTATCTACTTCTTTTTGCTTTCCTTAGTGCTTTCCATTTGGGCGGCTTTGGGAAATACCGCTGCCCTAGTCTCACTTCTTATCACAACGGCGCTGCTTGTACTTATTGCCAATAAAAGTGCGTTAATAATAGAAATTGATGACCAGGAGCTCCGTGTTGGACGAGCCCATATTGAATTAGAGTTTGTGAAAAATAGTGAGCCTCTCACAACTGCTGCCATGGCAACGCTTAGAACACGTGATGCTAATCCAGCAGCTTTTCTAGCAATTCGATTTTGGTGCTCAACTGGAATAAGAATTACGCTTGATGATCCACAGGATTCAACTCCGTACTGGCTAATTACCAGCAAACATCCGATCGAACTTTCAAAAGTTTTAGCGTCGGACTAGTTACACTCTTTGCAAACAGCTTTTGCGCCTTCACCTTTTGCAAGTTGCGTAATGTGATGAACTAAGAAACACCGTGAACAGGTAAATTCATCTTCTTGCTTAGGAACCACGCGAACTGCTAGCTCTTCGCCGGATAAATCAGCTCCTGGAAGCTCAAGATTTTCAGCCGCTTCTGCCTCGTCAACATCTATTTGACCGGATTGAGCATCGACGCGTTTTGCTTTGAGCTCTTCTAACGACTCTTCATGTAACTCTTCATCGGTCTTTCTGGGGGTATCGTAATCTGTTGCCACTGCTCTCACCTCGATTCTTTTTTCAGTTGAAACGGTTAGAAAATCATCCTCGCGGGCGCATCATGACCTATGTCCAGCGCTCTAGCTGATATAACACTCGGCGTGTCGGTGTTATTCCCCACTCACTTGGGCGATTTCTATCGCTTGGGCTAATCCCCCGTCAACTCGAGCGTGAATCTTGGTTCCAGCCTCGACATACTCCTGCGAGAAAATCTCTCCACGCTCATGGATAGCATGAATAAGGTCACCTCGGCTGTAAGGAATGACTGCATTAATTTCAACACTAGGGCGAGGCAATGTACTTTCAATGGCGTGAACGAGGGCGTCAATCCCAAAGCCCGTTCTTACTGAAAATGCAAAACTGTTTGGCTCTTTTCGCAGAATATCCATCACAGTTTGCGAATCTGCAATATCGACCTTGTTTATCGCAATGATTTCAGGAATGTGAGAGCCGCCGATTTCGGCAACAACTTCACGAACCGCCCGAATTTGTTCAAAGGGATCTGGGTGTGAACCATCAACAACATGCACAATTACATCAGCGCCTGAAACCTCCTCAAGTGTTGATTTAAATGCATCAATTAGTTGGTGCGGTAAGTGACGCACAAAGCCAACCGTATCCGTTAGCGTATAAACCCGTCCGTCACTAGTTTGTGATTTACGGACTGTTGGATCTAAAGTTGCAAATAAAGCATTCTCTACTAATACACCAGCATCCGTGAGGCGATTAAGCAGTGATGACTTGCCTGCATTTGTATATCCAGCAATGGCAACTGATGGAATATTAAAACGCTTGCGCTCCTGTCGCTTGGTGTCGCGTGAGGTTTTCATTTGTGCAATTTCGCCGCGGAGTTTTGCCATCTTATCTCGAATGCGGCGACGATCAGTTTCAATTTTTGTCTCACCTGGACCACGACCACCAATACCTGCACCACCAGCAGCACGTCCACCCACTTGTCGGGAAAGAGAATCTCCCCAACCGCGAAGTCTCGGTAATAAGTAAGCAATTTGAGCAAGTTCTACCTGTGCTTTACCCTCTTTGCTTTTAGCATGTTGCGCAAAAATATCTAGTATTAATGCGGTTCGATCTACAACCTTTACTTTTACTTTGTCTTCTAACTGCCGAAGTTGCGAAGGTGAAAGTTCCCCGTCGCAAATAACTGTATCCGCACCAGTCGCGATTACTACTTGTCGCAGTTCTGCCACTTTTCCAGAACCGATATATGTTGCTGGGTCGGGTTTGTCTCGACGTTGAATAAGACCTTCTAATACTTCAGAACCCGCTGTTTCAGCCAAAGCCTTTAACTCTGCCAGAGAGTTTTCTGCCATTGCTGAAGTACCTTCAGTCCATACGCCAACCAGTACAACTCGCTCAAGTTGCAACTGTCGATATTCCGCTTCTGAGATATCTTGTAGTTCGGTTGAAAAGCCTTTTACTCTGCGAAGTGCATGGCGCTCGGAAAGTTCCAACGTTGGATCAATAAGCTCATCCATCTCGCTCGCGTCATAGTCAGCGGCAACTCTCGCACTTTCGCGCATCAATGCTTCGAACTCGTCACCAACCTCTTGGTGTGGTTTCTTAGGCAAGTAAAAACCCTGAGATATCTACATCTTTAACAAGCACAGCCGGACCAATTAATGTTGCATTCGAATGTCCGTCAATAGAAACTTCAAGCCGGCCTCCCGGAGGATTAATAATCCATCGTGATGGTAATTTCTCTTTCGTATACAAAGTCGCAGCTAAAGCAACTGCACATGTGCCAGTCCCGCAGGATCTGGTTTCACCACTTCCCCGTTCATAAACCCGCATGGAAACTTCGTGGTCACCCGTTATTTGTACAAATTCAACATTCACTCCTTCTGGATATGAATCTCGCGGACGAACTACTGGGGGTTCGTTTAATGCTCCAACATCTTCGAGGTCTTCAACAAAAACAACTGCATGGGGATTTCCAACATTTATGTTATATCCATTCCACACTTTTGAATTTGTTGCCGCAGTAATTTCTTCTGACTCATCAGTAACTTGACCCATATTGACCGAGATATCGCCCACAGATGGGACGCGGAGATGTTTAATTCCATCTCGTGTATTAATTGCGAAAATTCCCTCTTGCATATGACCACGTTCTACTAAATAGCGTGCCATGACCCGGATCCCATTACCGCACATTTCGGCAAGAGACCCATCCGCGTTGCGGTAGTCCATGAACCATTTTTCGTCACGCTTAATAATGCGAATCAAACCATCCGCTCCAATGCCAGTTTGTCGATTACAAATAGCTGCAGTCTGTGCTGTTGTAATTGAGTGTTCGTCATTGGGATCAAAAACAAGGATGAAATCGTTTTCAGTGCCATGCCCGTATGTTGCAATCATTGGGTTGAGTTTATCTTCTCAAGTTGCGCTAGAACCAACTCTAAGCGCGGCTGAGTTGGGGAGATCCACGTAATCCGGGAATCTCGAGAAAACCAGGTTTCTTGGCGACGTGCATACTGACGTGTTGCACGCTTTGTATCCTCTTTCGCCTCACCTTCGCTCATTAAACCTTTTCGAAAAGCAATTATCTGCGAATACCCAAGTGCCAGTTGTGCCGTGCGACCATCTGTAATTCCATTTTCCAGAAGCCTGTCTACCTCCGCTACAAGGCCTTTATCCCACATGAGATCCACGCGCGCACTAATTCGCTCATCCAAAGTTGATCTATCCATGACAAGTCCAAACTGCTGTGCATCTGGATACCGAGAGCTTTCTTCGCGCGGCAGATTAGCGGTGAACGGTTTGCCAGTAATCTCGATGACTTCTAGCGCGCGAATCACTCTACGCGCATTCGCACGGTCTATGGCAATAGCAGCAGCTGGATCCAGCTTCTCTAATCGCTCAAACAGTGCATTAAGTCCTGTTTTTTCAAGTTCACTTTCGAGGCCTTTGCGCACCATTGGATCGGTATCTGGAAAATTCAACTCGTCTAAGATGGATTTTATATAGAGACCAGTCCCGCCTACGACAATCGCAGTTTTCCCGCGGGATTCAATCTCAGTAATCGTTTCACGTGCAATATTTTGATACCAAGCAACAGTTGAATCTTGATTAACTTCCAGCACATCTAGTAAATGGTGCTGGATCCCTTGGCGCTCAACCATAGTTAGTTTGGCCGTACCAATATCCATACCTTTGTAAATCTGCATGGAGTCTGCGTTGATTACTTCGCCATTTATATGTTGTGCGACCGAAATTGCCAAATCACTCTTACCTGTGGCTGTAGCGCCGCAAATTACAATCACGCTCATCGTTGAAAGGTTGGCATTCCTAGCATCGTGCCGCTTTTGACCGTCTCTTTATGTCGCGCCTCATGTGCATCGCCACCACGTGTTGCTCGGACTTTGCCTGGTGTTCCAATTAAATAATGAGCTG
Source organism: Actinomycetota bacterium (assembly GCA_947480465.1). Taxonomy (GTDB): domain Bacteria; phylum Actinomycetota; class Actinomycetes; order Nanopelagicales; family Nanopelagicaceae; genus Planktophila. Next base: position 4,631 of record CANKCT010000014.1, on the reverse strand, counting down.
ATGCATCATTGATGACAACTTCAACTTCATCGCCAGGTCTGGCCGGTGCCGAATTATCAAAGTGCACAAGTCTGAAATCCTCGCTACGACCCGTTAGGCGTTCTTGAACTGCATCACGACGACCTTCGTAGTCTCCTACAAGGACTTTAAAGTTTTTGCCTACCGCTTCTTGATTTACGGAATATGAAATCTCTTGTTGATGATTGTGAAGTCGCGTATATCGCTCCCCCACAACATCGCTAGCAACCTGATTCGGCATCGTTGCAGCAGGTGTACCCGGGCGAATGGAATATTGATATGTATAGGCAGCAGCAAAGCGAGCTTCGGTACACAGATCCAAAGTAGCTTGAAAATCAGCTTCAGTCTCACCTGGAAAGCCGACAATAATGTCGGTCGTTATCGAAGCATGCGGCATTGCGGTGCGGACTCTATTGAGAATTCCGAGGTACCTATCAGTGCGATAAGAACGGCGCATCGATTGTAAGATTGAATCCGATCCGGACTGTAATGGCATATGAAGATGCGGCATGACATTAGGTGTCTGCGCCATTGCTTCAATAACATCATCAGTAAAGTCACGTGGGTGTGGAGACATAAATCGCACACGCTCTAGTCCGTCAATTTTTCCACAATCGCGTAATAAATTAGCAAAGGCGTAACGATCACCGAAGTCAACTCCATAGGCATTAACATTTTGACCGAGGAGTGTAATTTCAATAACACCTTGATCGACAAGGGCTCGAACTTCATCAAGAATTTCTCGTGCGCTACGATCTTTTTCAATGCCACGTAAAGTGGGGACTATACAAAAAGTACACGTGTTATTGCAGCCCACAGAAACAGAAACCCAAGATGAAAATGCAGATAAACGACGTGCAGGCAATGTAGATGGAAAATGCTCCAAGGATTCGAGAATTTCAATTTGAGATTCTTCCTCGATTCGCGCACGCTCTAGTAAAATAGGAAGCGAACCAACATTGTGTGTTCCAAAGACCACATCGACATAAGGCGCTTTCTTTAAGATTGTGGCCTGATCTTTTTGCGCTAGACATCCACCAACTGCGATCTGCATCAATGGGTTGGCCTTCTTAATCGGCGCTAAAAATGAAAGATTCCCATAAAGTTTGTTGTCGGCATTTTCTCTCACTGCGCATGTGTTGAAAACTACGATATCTGCCTGTTCGCCTTGACTGACTGGAATATATCCAGCTTCATCCAATAGACCAGCGATACGTTCAGAGTCATGAACATTCATCTGACAGCCATAAGTTTCGACTGTATAGGTGCGGTTCATTCTCTTATCGTAGAGGTTGAGTTAGATGGCAATAACATCAATCTCGAAGTTTGAACGATTAACTAAGGCCATATGGTGATTGTCCAGAGTTTTCCAGCCCGGTTGATTCCAACCGCTCGAGGCAAATAGCACGCCTTCTGGAGTGGGTAGATATTTAATCTCATAATAATCATCTGGAGCCCATTCAGGCTTTCTATCTGTTTTGTGTTCACTGACTGTTATAAAAGTCTCTCGATTCATGAGCATGCAGTTTAAACTTGTTGTGTCGCCATGCTCTTTGATAATTGTCAACGCACTTTTAATGCCATCAACCAAACCTACTTTTTTAATCTCAGTCATGACTAAGTAAAAGTAGCGCTCACTATCAGTATCCCCGATTATTAAATCCTGAAATTTTGGATCGATATAGGGAGTGACGGCATCGGGCGGAAAAATTGAGCCATTATGAATGAAGGAATACTCTCCATACATAAATGGGTGCGTGTTGTTCTCGCTGATTGATAATCCTTTTGTAGCCCACCGCAAATGAAGCAGAGCACCGTCGGCTACATTGTCGGCGACTGTCGCATCAAAAGTTGAGCTCTGACCGGCCGCCTCAACCTTTTTTTCAAGGATTGTGTGACTACCCCCCTGATCAACCGTCGATAGCCCCCAACCGTCGCAATGGACCGATGAAAGGGCAACAAAATCAGAAAATTCTTGTCCAACTAAGGCAGGAAATGAGGTTTTGCTCGGCGACACGTAGCCCATTAGTCGGCACATAATTGCGAAAACCCCTATCGCTTAAGTCACACTATGAGGTAGACATGTTACCCCAGAGTCTCAAGGAGGAGCACATCTTGGCAATTACAAATGATGATGAAAGACGTTTAGCAGAACTTGGCTATAAACAGGAACTCAACCGAACCTGGTCGGGTTTTTCAAATTTCGCAATCTCTTTTTCAATTATCTCAATCTTGGCAGGGTGTTTCACAACCTTTGCACAGGCTTGGAACAATGGAGGTCCAGTAGCGATCTCAATAGGTTGGCCAATAATCTCTCTATTCATTTTAATTATTGGTTTTTGTATGTCGGAGCTCGCCTCTGCATACCCAACATCTGGTGGAATTTACTGGTGGGCATCAAAACTCGGTGGTCCACGAGCTGGTTTTTTCACTGGCTGGTTAAACCTCATCGGGCTAGTCTCAGTGACAGCCTCCGTAGGTTATGGCGCGGCCAGTTTCTTGAATGTAATCCTTGGCAATCAATGGCCAAGTTATGCAACTGACTTCCTAGGTGGCGACTACATCAAGCAGCAGTTCTTCCTCTTCCTTGCAATTATCCTCTTTGTCACATTAATCAACATTTATAGCGGTCACCTACTCTCCCTGTTTAATAACATCTCAGTGTGGTGGCACGTATTTGGCGCATTAATTGTTATTGGAATTTTGCTATTGGTTCCATCAGAACACCAGACACTTTCTTGGATGTTTACTACCAAGATCAATAGCTCCGGCTTTAGCGATAACTCTTACTGGCTGTACGTATTACCACTGGGCTTTTTGCTCACGCAATACACCATTACGGGTTTCGACGCTTCTGCGCATCTCTCTGAAGAGACACACGATGCACATTTAAATGCTGCAAAGGGAATCTGGAAGTCAATCTTCTACTCAGCTATCGGCGGATATATCCTGCTTATGGCATTCTTATTTGCCGCAACTAAGACCGACATGATTAGTTCGTTTGATCCTGAAGTCAATCCATTTGGTGGCGGTTCGGTCATCGCAGTTCTCTATAGTGCACTTGGTGGCGGTCTTGCATTCAAAGTTGTAATGATTATTACAACAGCGGGTCAAATCTTCTGCGTAACTGCTTGTCTCACATCCTGTTCGCGCATGATGTATGCATTCTCGCGCGACGGTGCGGTTCCAGGAGGAAATCTATGGAAGAAAGTTAACAAGCACCATGTTCCATTGAACGCAGTATTAGCTTCTTCAATCGGTGGAATTGTTTTGACTTTGCCAGCGCTGTGGAAGAGCCCAACAGGTGCACCAACTGCTTTCTATGCAGTTGTGTCGGTCTGTGTAATTTCGCTCTATCTTGCATTCTTGATTCCTATTTGGCTGCGCCTTAAGGCAGGAGATTCATTCAAAGCCGGAGCGTGGACACTTGGATCTAAGTACAAGTGGATGAACATCGTTGCGATTGCCGAAATCTCAATAATTTCCGTTTACTTCATCTTGCCATTCTCACCAGCTGGAATTCCAGGACGAGATGGATTTACCTGGACGGCAGTTAACTACGCACCGATCGTTACTGGCGGTGCGCTGATTATTCTCGCCATCTGGTGGAGTTTGTCGGCCAAGAAGTGGTTCACCGGACCACGGAGCAATATCAACTCCTAAAGAGAACTAACACTAGAAACCCCTTGTTGCGCAAGCAGCAAGGGGTTTCTCTTTGTAGAGATTTATCAAGCAAATGGATAGCATCGCCTTATGAAATCAATGTCGATTGAAGCGCTAAAAGCGGGTGTTGCCGATGGGTCAATAGACACTGTCGTAGTTGCCATGACCGATATGCAAGGCCGCTTAACAGGAAAGAGAATTCACGGTCAATTCTTTATTGATGAGGTTCTCAAGCACGGTACCGAAGGGTGTAACTACCTTCTCGCCGTTGATGTAGATATGAATACCGTAGCCGGCTATGAGATGTCTTCATGGGAGCGTGGCTACAGTGACTTTGCCTTAGTGCCAGATATGGACACTTTGCGTTTAATCGACTGGCAACCTGGGGCGGTAATGGTTCTGGCCGATGTTCAATGGCTAGATCACACCGATGTTGTCGCATCTCCACGCCAAATTTTGCGCAAGCAAGTAAAAGCACTAGCCGATGCCGGCATGGAAGCGATGTGCGGCACTGAGCTTGAATTTGTGGTCTTTAAAGATACTTACGAGGAAGCTTGGAATAAGGCTTACCGAAATTTAATTCCAGTTAATCAATACAACGTCGACTATTCGATTCTGGGAGGTTCACGAATCGAACCACTGCTTCGACGAATTCGACTATCGATGGCAAATGCGGGAATGACAGTTGAATCTGTTAAGGGTGAATGCAACTTTGGTCAGCATGAGATTGCCTTTAAATACTCCGATGCACTTTCTAACTGTGATAACCATGTCATCTATAAGAACGGTGCTAAAGAAATTGCTGCTCAAGATGGATACGCGTTGACGTTCATGGCTAAGCCGAATGAGAAAGAGGGTAACTCCTCGCATATCCACCTTTCATTCCGAGGCCTCGATGGTTCGATGGTGATGGCGGATGAGAAAGACAAGGAACAAGGTTTAAGTGATCT
>CANKCT010000013.1 GCA_947480465.1 Actinomycetota bacterium | reverse complement strand
CTTCCTTACACATCTTCAGCGAAGTAAGGGGAATCTTTCATGAAACTCATCCTTACTCGTGAAGTTGCAGGCCTCGGCGCTGCAGGCGATGTTGTAACTGTTAAAGATGGCTTCGCACGCAACTTCTTAGTTCCAAATGGAAATGCAATTGCATGGTCACTTGGTGGAGAAAAGCAGATTCAGAGCATTCGCCGCGCGCGATCTGCTCGTGAAGTACGCGATATCGACCACGCAAAAGAGATCAAGGCAAAGATTGAAGCTGCGACCATTACCGCAAAAGTAAAGGTCGGAGCAAAAGGTGTCTTGTTCGGTTCAGTCACAGATAAAGATGTGGCAACAGCCATTAAGGCTGCAGTTGGTTTGGATATTGATCGCCATGCGATTAAGACCCCTGGACATATCAAGAAGGTTGGAAACCACTCGGTTAAAATCTCACTTGGTCACAACATAGTTGCTACAGCAACAATTATCGTTGCCGCTGAATAATACTTATTTAAAAGAGCCCGTCGCGAAAGCGGCGGGTTTTTTTATTTCTCAGTTACTTGCACCAATGCTTTTTTGAAGTACTGGCTTGTAAATTCACTACGTGCAAGATCATATTTAGACATTCCCCACTCCCAGAAATCAAAATCGATATCTGAAACTGAGGATTGAATAGAGGCCCACAATGTCCAGCCGTACTTTGCCATGAGTGCCCACAACCAAGCACGCGCAATTTTGTCAGCTCGGTAATGCCCGTAATACGCCGTGACTAAATCTTCAAGAGCTTCAATGGATAAAAACGCCTCAGCCCAAACATTACCAATCTCAAAGCAGGCATCGTTATTGCCCGAATATTCATAGTCAATTAACCAGATTTTTTCTCCATCATCAATGAAGTTTCCGGGCAATAAATCATTATTGCAAGGCACAAGCCCTTCGAATAGAACCGTGAAAGCCTTTTTAATCTCACTAACTTGTGGTGCAAAATCCAAGTAGCCTTCAGGTAATTGAAATCCCTGACCCTGAACTATTTTTTGATAGTTTTCTTGAGTATTAAACATATTGAACTCGTGATCAAAAGCATCAAGTTTGTGTAAGTTGCGCAGACTCGTTGCTATACGATGCAGATTATTTCCAACATCACTTGCCTCAAAAGTTTTACCTTGAATGTAAGAGATCAGCAGTAACCCTTCACCGGGTAGGTAATCAAGAACTTGGGCACCAACCTTGCCTTTTCCAGCAATAGTTGAGTTGATGAACTCAGACCCTCGATCTATGGAAAGAAGAGACGACGAATTACTAGAAACTCGCGCGACATATTTATTATCTGGTGTTTCAATAAGGAAGTTTCTATTGGTTAACCCACCTGAGAGTTCGTTAATTGAGGTGCGAGACCGCAGGCGCTCTACCTTGTCGAAGAGCTGAGCGAACTCACTTTCCAATGCACTGGCATCGTTCATCAGTTCAGGATACATTTCACACGTGTCCATGTCAGTAGTTCCAACGAGAGCAAAAATAGTCATTATTGGCGGCGGCGTTGGCGGAACATCGGTGGCTTATCATCTTGCCGAACTGGGCGAAAAAGATGTGATCCTCTTAGACCGTAACGAACTGACGAGTGGATCGACTTTTCATAGTGCAGGTTTAGTTGGCCAACTCCGAGCGGATCCAACTCTGACCTTGATGAACATGCACTCCGTTGACCTTTACCGAAAACTTCAAGCCACCGACACTCCACCCAGCTGGCGAGAATGCGGCAGTATCAAACTGGCTTCAACCCCCGAGCGTATGCAGGAGATTAGACGTCAGATTGGTTGGGCCAAGAGCTTTGGGCTTAATTTACATGAGATTTCACCTCAAGAGGCCCAAAACCTATTCCCACTAATAGATCTAGAAGGTGTTGTTGGGGCTTGTTATATGACATCTGATGGACAAGTTGATCCATCACAACTTGCTATGGCGTTGGCCGCAGGCGCACGAAAAAATGGCGTACAGATTTTCACTCACACGCGCGTGCTTGAAATCAAAACAAAAAGTGGGCGAGTTAGCAGTGTCGTTACCGATAAAGGTGAAATTGAATGTGACATCGTCGTTAATTGCGGTGGAATGTACGCACCACAGATCGGACGAATGGTTGGAGTTCGAATTCCCATTGTCCCCATGAGTCATCAATATCTAATCACAGATAATTTCATGGAAGAGGATGCACCATTTTTGCCATCACTTCGAGATCCGGATAATTTAATTTACTTCCGGCAAGAAGTTTCAGGATTATTAATGGGTGGATATGAAAGAAAATCCCAAGCTTGGTCTGCTGATTACAATTCAATTGATGATATTCCAGCAAATTTCAACTCAATGTTATTACCTGATGATTGGGATCGTTTTTACGATATAGCAGAGGCTTCTCAACGTCGTGTACCAAAGATGGCTGAAGTTGGAATAAAGAACTTCATCAACGGCCCCGAAGGCTTTACGCCAGATAATGAGTTTTGTTTAGGAGAAACTTCAGTCGGTGGATTCTTTGTCGCTGCAGGTTTTTGTGCTCATGGAATTGCTGGTGCAGGAGGAATTGGCAAAGTTGTAGCTGAATGGATTGTTGCCGGTGAGCCCACAATGGACTTATGGCATATGGATATTAAACGTTTTGGCGCATCGTATGAATCCCCTGATTTCACACTGAAACGTATTACTGAAAATTACGAGCAGTACTATGACATTCATTATCCAGGTGAAGAGCGAGCCAGCGCGCGGCCAAAATTAACTTCTCCGGTGTACGAGTGGCACAAAGAAAACGGTGCCATTTTTGGCGAAAAAGCATCATGGGAGCGCGTGAATTACTATGAAAACAACGTGGGCGAAGAAACCAAGCGCCCTCAAGGTTGGTTAGGTAAACATTGGTCTTCGGCGGTTCAAGTCGAACATTTCGCGACGCGTAATTTTGCAGGACTATTCGATGAATCATCTTTTGCCAAAGCGCAAATATCTGGTGCTCGCGCCGCTGAATTCTTGAATTATGTTTGCGCAAATAACGTTGTTAAAGGTATTGGTAAGACTGTTTATACTCAGGCTCTCAATAGTAAAGCTGGAATTGAATCAGATTACACAGTCACACAAACTGGTATTGATAAGTTCATGATTGTTACAGGTACTGCTTTTTCTACGCATGATTTTGGCTGGCTAGAAAAGTTGCGGCGCGAGTTTAATTTTGACAATGTGGAAATTACAAATATAACTCGTGATTTATCGTGCTTTGGATTAATGGGTCCAAACTCTAGAACCATTTTGCAATCTTTGACGAGCACGGATTTAAGCCATTCAGCCTTTCCATTTATGACTTCACAGGAAATCGTAATTGCTGGAATCCACGTGCGTGCCACACGAATCACATATGTTGGTGAACTTGGTTGGGAGATCTACTCATCAATTGACGATGGACTAAACCTTTGGCAGAAATTAATTGATGCTGGAAAAGATTTTGGGTTAATTGCTTGCGGGTATCGCGCAATTGAGTCCTTGCGTCTTGAAAAAGGCTATCGTGCTTGGGCGGGAGAGATTAACTCTGAAACGAATCCATACGAGGCTGGACTTGGTTTTGCAGTGTCACTAAATAAAGAGAGTTTCCATGGTAAATCAGCATGTTTGGATGCAAAGCAAAAATTGAAGAGAAAACTAGTGGCCATAACCTTTGATGACATTACTTCTGTGCCGTTTGGGTCAGAACCGATTCGAATTAGCAATAAAGTAGTGGGAAGGATTAAAACTGGCGGACAGGGCTATACGATTAACAAAGCAATTGCGTACGCCTATCTTCCAATTGAAACCTCTGATCCAGGGACCTCAGTTGAGGTGGAGCTTTTTGGTCAGTGGGCTTCAGGTGTAATCGCTCAAGAACCACTTTTTGACCCCGCAAACGAGCGTGTCCGCTCGTAATCTCATGATTTAAGATTCACAAAAATACTTTCCTGCACAGGCCTGTGTGTATAGAAATCGACCCTGACCAGCACTTATGCTCTCGAGAGAGGTAGCACACCCGACTTACCCACAGGTCATCCACCGTGTAACACACAGAAAATCAGGGTTATCCACTTGTTTATCCACAACTTATCCCCATCAAAAAACAGTGCTTCTCGCATCAAGAAGCGGCTCACCCCTAAGTTACGCATACAAACGAGAACGTCAGTGGCTAATGGGAGGTTTTATAGGTGAGCATCGCCGAACTTCCAAGCAACCGACCGGGCAGAGATTTAAATATCTCATCTGTAGGCAGTGAATTCGAGCGCACCCCGCCACAAGATTTAATCGCAGAACAATCCGTTCTTGGTGGAATGTTGTTATCAAAAGATGCCATAGCTGACGTTATTGAGATTATTCGCGATCGCGATTTTTATCGACCTGCACACGAATTAATCTACGATGCAATTATTGATTTATACGGCCGAGGCGAACCAGCAGATGCCGTAACTGTCTCAGCGGAACTAACAAAGCGCGGAGATATCGCTCGCGCCGGTGGAGCGCCATACCTCCACACATTGATTTCATCAGTTCCAACCGCAGCAAATGCGGGATATTACGCAAAGATTGTTCGCGAACACTCCATCATGCGTCGATTAATCGAGGCGGGTACAAAGATTGTTCAACTCGGATATACATCTGAGGGTGAAGTCGATGACATGGTTGACCAAGCACAAGCCGAAGTTTTTGCAGTCACAGAACGGCGATCATCCGAGGATTATGTTCAACTTTCTACTCTGCTTCCACAAGCACTTGATGAGATTGAAGCTATCTCAAAAGGTATAGGAGTTGAAGGTGTTAAATCTGGATTTAAAGATTTAGATTCACTTACTCATGGTTTCCATCCCGGAAATATGATTATTGTTGCCGCACGTCCTGCGATGGGTAAATCAACACTTGGTTTAGATATTGCACGTCATGCATCAATATTTAATGGTTTAACTTCCGTCATCTTCTCACTGGAAATGTCAAAATCTGAAATTACCATGCGTATGTTATCTGCCGAAGCACGCGTTGGCCTTAATAGCATCCGTGCCGGAACTTTATCGGATGATGAATGGTCGCGTCTTGCACGACGAATGGGTGAAATCTCTGAAGCGCCTTTGTTTATTGATGACTCACCTAATCTTTCAATGATGGAAATTCGCGCAAAGGCTAGACGCTTAAAGCAACGCCATAACCTAAAACTCATTGTTATTGACTACTTACAGCTGATGTCTTCAGGTAAAAAAGTTGAGAACCGGCAACAAGAAGTATCTGAGTTTTCGCGTCAATTAAAGTTGATGGCCAAAGAGCTTGATATTCCAGTAATCGCAATTTCACAGCTCAACCGTGGACCTGAACAACGTACCGACAAAAAACCTATGCTCTCTGACTTGCGTGAGTCGGGATCGATTGAGCAGGATGCCGACGTAGTTATCTTGCTACACCGTGATGATATGTATGATCAACAAAATCGAACCGGTGAAGCAGATTTAATTGTTGCTAAACACCGTAATGGACCAACGCGCACAATTACTGTTTCTGCCCAACTTCACTACGCACGCTTCTTTGATATGCCACAAAATCCAGGTGCTGGCACAGATTGGACTCAGCAACGCGAAGCAGAGACCCCTGAAGATAATTCTTTTGGGGCGTAATTTAAATTAGTGGGCTGCAGTGCGTGCTTTATCGGCAAGTATGATTCCAACAATCACAATTGCACCACCGATTAATTGAATAAAACTCCACTTCTCCGATAACCAAATCCACGCAAAAGCTCCGGCAATAACCGGCTCGGCCATTCCCATCACACTGCTGGTAGATGCCGTGAGAAGTTTTAGGCCATTAACAACGAGTAAATACGGAACGATGGTTCCCATAACAATCACCCAGGCAATTAAAAGCCAACCAGGAAGACTGTAGTCAGAAAAGCGCCCTTGCAGATCTATAGACTGTGAGAAAATTTCGGTGGGGTAAGACCATAACGGCATCACAATAGCTAGGCCTAAAGATGCAAAACCAAAACCATAAACCATCAATGTTTCAACTTCTCTGGTTGCTGACAATTTTTCTCCCAGCAAGAAAAATGCTGCAAGAACTATGCCATCTGTTAAAGCAGCAATTACTCCGATGGCATCTAATGTTCCGCCTTGCCAGACTCGAGCAATCAAAATCAATCCGCTGAAAGCTAGAAAAATAGCGCCCCACATTAAACGTGGTACATCTTTCTTCTTCACAAATCGAAGCCATAAAACAATCCATATTGGCGCGGTGAACTCCATAATCAAGGCGATACTCACGTGTAGTCGAGCAATAGCTACAAAATAGAGAGCCTGAACCGCCAAGAATCCAATGAGACCGTAGAGGGCCAACATGGGTAATTCAGCCTTTGTAACTCGAAGTTTGTGACGGTAACGAAGAAAAACAAAAGTTGTGAGAATTATAAAGGCACCACCACAACGCACTTGGGTCAAACGCATCGATGACAGGCCTGAAGTTAAAACTAGTTTGGCCACAATCCCGTTAAAGGAGAAAAACACTGCACCCATAAGGGTCAGGATTTCTCCTTTATATTTCGTAAACACTGCGTCAGCGTAGTGGTTTAAAAGGCGTTTTCTGGAACATCCATGATTGAACCTGTAGTGGCCTCAACGATCACTCGATCCGCCGCGATTTGTGGCAAGAAGTTAGTAACAAAGAACTTCGCCGAAGCAACTTTACCAATGTAAAAATCTGCATCTTTACCTGCTGTTGGCAGTTTTTCAACTGCGATATCAGCCTGTCGGATTAGCAACCAAGCAGTAATAATGTCTCCGACTGCCATTAAACAGCGGGATGTATTTAGTCCGACCGTGTAAATCTTCTCTGGATTTTCTTGAGACTCCATCGCATGTCCGATAAGCACTGAGATAATTCCATTGAGGTTTCCGAGCGCAGTAAAGAGTGCAGCTTTTTCTTCTGCATGTGCGCCTCCAGATTCAGCAAATTTCTGAATCTCTTTGCCCAGTAATCCGAGAGCACGACCGCCATCTTTAACTATTTTACGGAAAAAGAAATCTAATCCTTGAATCGCAGTTGTACCTTCATACAAGGTGTCAATCTTGGCATCGCGAACATATTGCTCAATCGGCCAATCTTGTGTGAAACCTGAGCCACCAAACGTTTGAAGTGATTCAGTACCAAGAAGGGTCCAAGATTTTTCAGAACCATAACCTTTGACAACCGGAAGCAATAAATCGTTTCGAGCAATCATGTCCGCTAATCGATCAGTGTCTCCAGCGCGTTCGGCAAGTTCGATTTCATCTTGAATTGATGCGGTGTAGAGAACTAAAGCGCGCATTCCTTCGGAATAAGACTTCTGAACCATGAGCGAACGACGAACATCTGGGTGATGAATTATTGTGACGCGTGGACTGGCTTTATCGTTCATGACCTTCATGTCGCCACCTTGAACACGAACCTTTGCATAGCTAAGAGCTTGTTGATAACCAGCAGATAACGTTGCAATAGCTTTGGTTCCGACCATCATGCGGGCAAACTCAATAACTTTAAACATTTGAGCAATACCTTCATGGACTTCACCAAGAAGATAACCGACAGCTGGTTCATGTTCGCCCAGATTCATTTCACACGTTGAAGAAACGTTTAGGCCCATCTTGTGTTCGACATTCGTAACATAAACACCATTGCGCTTGCCTAGTTCACCAGTTTCGTGATTAAACATAAACTTTGGAATCAAAAATAGCGAAAGACCTTTAGTGCCAGGACCGCCACCTTCACGGCGAGCAAGTACAAAGTGAACAATGTTTTCATAAAGATCTGCATCACCGGATGTAATAAAACGTTTTGTACCAGTTATGTGCCAAGTTCCATCGGGCTGCTGAACTGCCTTACTTCGACCTGCACCAACGTCAGATCCTGCATCGGGTTCAGTTAACTGCATCGTGGCACCCCAGTGGTGATCAATCATCAACTTAGCAATCTGTTTCTGTTCAGGCGTACCCAACACATATGCAACTTGTGCAAATGCATAACCCGATGCATAAATATGGATTGCTGGATTAGAACCTAAAACCATTTCAGCAATTGCCCAACGAACCGATGGCGGAATTTTCATTCCACCGAGATCTACAGGCGCATCTAAACGCCACCATTCACCGTTGACATATGCTTCGTAAGATTTCTTAAAACTTGCTGGAACCGTTACTTCACCAGTTGACTTGTTAAACTGAGTACCAAGTCGGTCACCTTCTATAAAGGATTCAGCTAAATCGTTTTCACACAAACGCTTCATCTCTTCAAGCATGCCCATGGCAGTGTCTCGATCAACATCTGAATAAAGGGATGTACCCATAACGGCATCTCTCCCCAGCAGGTCAAAGAGGCAGAATTCAATGTCACGAAGGTTGGCTATGTAATGGCTCATGGGGTAATTTTGCTACCGACCAGTAACTTATGCAAGCCTGAAGCCTGTTGGGCGATTTCGCTGCCCCGCATGGGACTAAGAAAAGGATAGGGTTCCGAGCGTGCTACTTAGTGATCGCGACATCCGAGCAGAAATAGCCGCTGGCCGAGTCGGCTGCGAGCCATTTAACGAATCGATGATTCAACCGTCATCAGTTGATGTGCGATTAGACAAGTTTTTCCGTGTCTTTGAAAACCATAAGTACAGTGTTATTGATCCATCGATTGAACAAGCAGAGTTAACGCGCGAAGTAATAACCGAAGGTGATGAACCATTCATCTTGCACCCGGGTGAGTTTGTTTTAGCAAGTACATATGAGGTCATAACCTTGCCCGATGACATTGCTGGACGCCTGGAGGGAAAATCTTCACTCGGTCGCCTAGGTTTATTGACTCACTCAACAGCTGGATTTATTGATCCGGGTTTTAGTGGTCACATCACGCTCGAGCTTTCAAACGTTGCAAACCTGCCCGTCAAGTTGTTTCCTGGCATGAAAATCGGTCAACTTTGCCTCATTAAACTCTCTTCACCTGCCGAGCACCCTTATGGCAGCGCGAAATACGGCTCACGGTATCAAGGTCAACGCGGTCCAACTGCCAGCCGGTCATTTCTGAACTTTCATAAATCGCCAATCAAATAACAAGCGTGATTCAGTAATTCTCAGGAATTATTTTCACCAAAAAGCGGTTTAATTAACCATGGAAACAATTATCGTACTTGGTGTCATCGCTCTTATCGTCCTATTTTTCATTGCTCAATACAACCGCTTAATCCGTCTAAACATCAGTGTTGACGAAGCTTGGGCTCAGATTGAAGTTCAACTCAAGCGACGTGCGGATTTAATCCCAAACTTAGTAGAAACCGTTAAGGGATATGCAAAACATGAGCAATCAACTTTCGATGCAGTTGTAACAGCGCGCGCAAAAGCAACGAGTGCATCAACAGTTGCAGATGTAGCTGCAGCCGATGGAATGCTTACACAAGCATTACGTGGCTTGCTGGCTGTTGCAGAGGCGTATCCAGATCTAAAAGCATCTGCAAACTTCTTATCCTTACAAGAAGAGCTCTCTACAACCGAAAACAAAGTTGCCTTTAGTCGCCAGTTCTATAATGACAATGTGCGCTCGCTAAATACCGCAGTAAAAACAGTGCCAACTAACTTCTTTGCGGGGTTTGCAAAGGTTACAGAGCGCGAATTTTATGAAGTTGAAGATCCGCAAGATCGCAACGCACCAAAAGTTACTTTCTAAAAGCAATGAACTTTAGAACACAACAAGCTGCAAACAAGCGAAAAACAATTGGCTTGCTGATTGGCATGGCCATTCTTGTCTGGTTAGTTGTTTATGCAGCGCTGGCATATTTCGGTTCAACTACCGCAGGTATTGTTCCTATCGCTGTTGGTATAGCGCTCGTAACTGTTTGGGGTTCTTATTACGGTTCAGATAAATTAGTACTTACTATGACTGGTGCAAAATTAATTCAAGAAACTGATAATCCAAAGCTGTTTAATTTAATTCAAGAAGTAACTATTGCCAGTGGACTTCCAATGCCTAAAGTTGCAATTGTCATTGATAACGCTCCAAATGCTTTTGCAACAGGGAGAAATCCGGAACACGCATTAATTGCATTTACTACTGGAATTTTGGATGCAATGGATCGCGATCAGTTACAAGGCGTTATTGCCCACGAGATGGCCCATGTCGCAAACCGTGACACTTTAGTCTCTGCAGTGGCGGCAACAACCGCTGGAGCGATTGCCATCTTGAGTGACATATTAACTCGCATGATGTGGTTCGGAGGCGGTCGCAATCGAGATCGCGATAGCAACGGCAATCCAATCCTTTTAGTATTCTCACTTCTGATTCTTATTCTCGCCCCAATTGCAGCGGTTCTCCTTAAGTCTGCAATTTCTAGAAAGCGTGAATCTTTGGCCGATGCAACCGCGGTTGAATTTACTCGTAATCCTGCAGGGCTTCGGAGTGCATTAGAAGTTCTCGCATTAGATTCGACGGTGGTGCAACAGAAGTCAACATCAGTTGCCCACATTTGGATTGAATCGCCACTTGATGGAACTTCAGTCTCCAAGTTGTTTTCTACTCACCCACCAATAGCCGAGCGAATTGCAGTTCTAAAAGCTATGGAGTCACTTAATTAAT
>CANKCT010000012.1 GCA_947480465.1 Actinomycetota bacterium | reverse complement strand
TGTATTCTCATCAATACGAACCATTCCAGAGTCATCAGGTTGAGATTGAATTGTATTTCCCTGAACATACTTATCATATTGAGAAGTAACCCATGATTTATCGGCTAAATTAGGCGCACTTGCAAGTTTGAGTACTGCTGCCTTAATTTCATCTGGTGTACTTGGAATTGTGACATTCACTTTTTGCGAATTCACTTTGTCAATATATGCAGGTTGTGTAAATGGGCGGTTATAAACTGGACCTTCATGAGCAACAGTTCGCGGTGGCACATCCACAATCACTTCACCGTTCCATGTAATTTCTAAACGGTCTCCATCTGTAACTTCACCTATTGCAGTTACAGTCACATCCCACTTCTTGCAAATCTCTAAAAAGCGTGGAAGTTTGTCAGGTTCAACGATTGCACACATACGCTCTTGTGATTCTGACATCAAAATCTCTTCGGGTGAAAGTGAAGGGTCGCGCAAAGGAACCTTATCTAGCGCTACTTTCATGCCCCCAGAACCACCTGAGGCTAATTCACTCGTTGCACACGATAAACCCGCACCACCTAAATCCTGTATTCCAACTACTAAATCCTCGGCAAAGATTTCAAGTGAGCATTCGATTAAAATCTTTTCTACAAAAGGGTCTCCGACTTGAACACTTGGTCGTTTTGCTGAACCTCCAGCACCAAAAGTTTCAGAAGCTAGTACTGAGACTCCACCAATTCCATCTCCACCAGTTTTTGCACCAAAAAGAACTACTAAATTGCCTGCGCCGGCGGCTTTGGCTAATTTAATATCACTGTGTTTCATTACACCAACGCAAAGAGCATTTACTAGTGGATTGCCCGCATAAGTTTCATCAAAGACAACTTCGCCCCCGATATTAGGTAACCCTAAACAGTTTCCATAGCCACCAACTCCTGCGACGATTCCTGGCAAAACTCGACGAGTATCTGGTGCATCTGCTGGACCAAACCTCAGTGGATCCATCACAGCAATTGGGCGGGCACCCATCGTCAAAATATCTCTAACAATTCCACCAACACCAGTAGCTGCGCCTTGATACGGCTCAACAAATGATGGGTGATTATGCGACTCAATTTTAAAAGTAACTGCATAACCTTGTCCTACATCAACAACTCCGGCATTTTCGCCAATGCCCACCAGTAGAGCATCAGATTGAGGTGCTTTTTCACCAAACTGTTTTAAATGAACTTTAGAAGATTTATATGAGCAATGTTCTGACCACATCACGGAATACATGGCTAACTCAGATGATGTAGGGCGTCGACCCAGAATCTCTTTTATGCGTGAATACTCGTCGGGTTTTAGTCCAAGCTCGGCAAATGGTTGTTGATTCTCAGGTGTAGTTTTCGCGATTGAAACGGTATCAAGACTCATCACTTCACCATTGCATTCAAAATCGAAGTAAAGAAGCCAAGGCCTTGTGCAGATGGGCCAGTAAGTGAGTCAATAGCGTGCTCTGGGTGGGGCATAAGGCCTACTACATTGCCTCGCACATTTGAAATGCCTGCAATTAAGTTGCGAGAACCGTTGGGATTTTCACCTACATAACGAGCAATAACTCGACCTTCTCCTTCTAACTGAGCAAGCGTCTTGTCATCACATTGAAATGATCCCTCTCCATTTTTAAGTGGAATAATTATTTTCTCTCCAACATTAAAAGATGTTGTCCATGCAGTTGTGTTGCTAATAATCTCAATTTCTTGATCGCGGCACAAAAAATGTAGATCTGAGTTACGAGTTAATGCCCCAGGAAGCAAATGTGATTCGCACAGGACTTGAAACCCATTACAAATTCCAAGAACTGGCATCCCTTTTTCTGCCGCTTCAATCACTAACTTCATTACTGGAGCAAAGCGAGAGATTGCTCCACACCGAAGATAGTCACCATATGAAAAGCCACCTGGCAAAATTACTGCATCTACATTCTTTAGATCAGAGTCTGCATGCCAAAGAGCAACAGCTTCGGCACCACCATGTGTAACAGCGCGCGCCGCATCACGATCATCAAGTGTTCCTGGAAAGGTTATTACTCCAACACGCATTAGCTTTCAACTCTTACTGCGTAAGTTTCAATGACAGGATTTGAAAGTAGAACTTCGGCTGCTTTTTCTACTTCAGCTAATTGGGCCGGTGTGGGGTCCCCTTCAATAACAATTTCAAATCGCTTTCCCTGTCTAACCGACTGTGCAAAGGTAAAACCAAGGCGTGGCAAAGCAGATGCGACGGCATTACCTTGTGGGTCGAGAATTTCGGGCTTTAACATCACGTCAACCACGATTATTGCCATTGTCATATTCTCCTTGTTTTAGAAAACGTTGCCAGTTATACGATAAAACGCCTCTTCATATCTGAGTGCTGTCTTTTCTACGATCTCAACCGGTAACTCTGGAGGCGGGCTATTTCTATCCCAACCACTTGTTACGAGGTAATCACGTAAAAATTGTTTGTCGAAGGATGCTTGCGCTCCACCAGGCTCCCAGGTTGAAAGCTCCCAAAACCTTGAAGAATCAGGGGTTAAAGCCTCATCGCCTAGGACTATGTCACCTGAAGAGTTGAGTCCAAATTCAAATTTTGTATCTGCCAGAATTATTCCGCGCTCTTTTGCAAAATCAGCAGCGGTGTCGTACAAATTAATTGTTAACTCCTTTAATGCTTGCGCTTGCTCAACACCAATTCTACTCGCAGCGGATTCAAAATCTATATTTATATCGTGGTCACCAATTTCTGCTTTTGTTGCAGGTGTAAAAATCGTAACTGGAAGCTGCGAACCATCAATTAAGCCGGCAGGAAGGCTATTACCGCAAACAGCTTGGTTTGCTTGATACTCACTCCATCCACTTCCTGTTAAATATCCACGTGCTACACATTCAATTTCAAACATTTCAAGTGGTTGCACAATGACAGCGCGATCTAAAACCACGTCTGGAACATCAGTAGAGATAACATGATTCGGAATTATGTCTTCAAGAAGTTCAAACCAAAATAGTGAAAGCTGTGTGAGTATTTCTCCTTTCCCAGGAATAATTGTTGGCATTACCCAGTCAAAAGCAGAAATCCGATCTGACGCAACAAGGAGAATCTCACTTTTATCATTGGAGTATAGATCGCGTACTTTTCCGGTACGCAGATGTGTCCACCCAGGTATTGAAGGCGCTGGCGGTGGACCAGCTAGGCCAAAGCCGCTCACCGAATAGAGCCGGGCTTGTACTGCACTGCTGCAGGGTGCGCGGAAGTTATCGCTTCGATGCGATGAACTACTCGAGCAACTTGTTGGCGAGCATCGCCAGTGAAATCTAATGGAGTGCTTATAAGAAGCGCTAAAGCTGACTTATCCATCGGTAAACGATCATCATTAGCTAGATCGTCAAGGAGTGTGTTGTCTTTACCTTCACGCATCCCGAGGGCAGCTTTTACTGCATGCTCCTTGATGATTTCGTGTGCAACCTCGCGGCCGACACCTGCTTTTACTGCGGCCATTAAAATCTTTGTCGTTGCCAGAAATGGCAGATATCTCTCTAGTTCAGCCGCAATAACCGCTGGAAATGCGCCAAATTCATCCAGAACTGTCAGCATTGTTTCAAGTAAGCCATCAATGGAATAAAACGCATCAGGTATTGCAACTCGGCGGACAACACTGCAGGAGACATCACCCTCATTCCACTGATCACCAGCTAACTCGCTAACCATTGATGCATAGCCGCGCAAAACTACCGCTAATCCATTTACGCGTTCACAAGAGCGCGTATTCATTTTATGTGGCATCGCACTACTACCAACTTGGCCCGCTTTAAATCCTTCGGTGACTAACTCCGCTCCTGCCATCAATCTAATTGATGTTGCAAGTGAAGATGGTGCTGCCGCTAATTGAACGAGCGTTGTTACAACATCATAATCAAATGAACGAGGATAAATCTGTCCAGTTGAATCTAAAACGGAATTGAAGCCAAGTTCTTTAGCAATTTCTAGTTCAAGCTTTGCATGTGCATCCGATGATCCAAGTAAATCAATAGAATCTTGTGAAGTTCCAACAGGCCCTTTTATTCCCCGCATTGGGTATCGGTTTTGAAGAGCTACTAAACGCTCATAAGAAAAGAGTAATTCTTCGGCCGATGATGCAAAGCGTTTACCTAGTGTTGTAATCTGTGCCGGAACATTATGTGAGCGTCCGGCAATTGGTTGCTCTGCATACTGCGTTGCCCGCTCAGCTAAACGTGCGAGAAGTGTGACAACTTTTCCTTGAACAATTTCTAAACCTTTTTGAATTTGAAGTGCTTCAATGTTTTCAGTCAAGTCACGACTTGTCATACCAGCATGAACTGCTTCATGGCCTGCAAGATTATTGAACTCTTCTATTCGTGCCTTGACATCATGACGTGATTTTTTCTCTCGTGCGTCTATAGATCCCAGATTCACATTAGTAATCACACGTTCATAATCTGCAATGACATCATTGGAAATAGTGTGGCCAAGTGCAGACTGTGCACGCATGACCGCAATCCATAATTTACGCTCGGCAATTATTTTGGCTTCAGGTGCGAAGATTTCTCTCATGGCAGCGGATGCATATCTATCGGCGATCAGGCTCACTGATGAATTATCGGCCATTTAATTGCCTTTCTCTGCCACTGAGGCATTTAGCGCAATGTCGCTGCGATAAAAAGAGCCAGGTAAGGATATTTGGCTGATGACACGATAAGCCCGATCCCGAGCCTCAGTCAGATCTGCCCCAATTCCGCTCACGCTTAGAACTCGACCGCCTGATGCAAAAAGACTTTCGCCACTTTGAGAAATGCCTGCATAAAAGACATTCACATTTTCAGCTTGTGGGATATTAGAAATCTCCGCTCCGCTTTGAGGAGCAGCTGGGTATCCATCCGCGGCAAGTACGACAGTCACCGCAGACTGATCTGCCCATTCAAGAACAGCGTCGGCAAGTCCTCCAGTCGCCGCTTTAAATAAAAGACTTGCCAATGGGGTTTTAAGTAATGGAATCAAAACTTGTGTCTCAGGATCTCCAAAACGTACGTTGAACTCGATAACCCTGGAACCGTGATCGGTGAGTGCCAAACCTGCGTACAGCAGACCTACGAATGGTGTGCCCCGTGCATTCATTTCAGCAATCATCGGTGCAAGAACTTGCGTATACGTTTCTTCAACTATGTCAGTTGGCGCCCAGGGAAGCGGTGAATATGCACCCATTCCTCCTGTGTTGGGGCCAGAATCATTATCGTATGCACGCTTAAAATCTTGTGCTGGTTGCATAGCGAGAATTGAAACTCCATCACTTATACCAAAAAGTGAAACTTCGGGGCCATTTAAAAACTCTTCTATAACTACACGCCCACATGCAATCGCATGGCGTAGAGCCTCTTCACGATTGTGCGTGACTACAACGCCTTTACCACCAGCTAAACCATCATCTTTAACAACATACGGTGCACCAAAAGTATCAAGGGCTTTTTCATACTCTTGCAAAGTGGAACAAGTGAAACTTTGTGCGGTCAAAACCCCAGCATCGGACATTACCTCTTTGGCAAAAGTTTTAGACCCTTCAAGTTGTGCTGCAGCTTTTGAAGGTCCAAAGACAGGAATCTTTAACCGCCTGAGATCATCGGCAACACCGTTCACGAGTGGAGTTTCCGGACCAATTACAACTAGATCTGCCTCGATTTTCTGTGCCAGGGCAACGATTTCAGCGTTGTTCGTTATGTCTATTGAGTGGCATTGTGCAAACTCTGCAATACCTGGATTCCCTGGTGCAACATGTAGTGACGTACATGCAGGATCTGCGTGTAGACCTAGTCCTAGGGCGTGTTCACGACCGCCGCTACCGACTAGGAGGATTTTCATTTATTAAATGAAATCCGTTACGACAATTGTTTCATCGCGCCCGGGGCCAACACCGATTGCACTCATTGGTGCTCCTGAAATTTTCTCCAAGAAGGCGACATAATCTTGCGCAGCTTTAGGAAGATCACTGAGCTTTCTTGCCTTTGTTATATCTTCACTCCAGCCCTGTAAATACTCATAAATTGGCTTTGCATGATGGAAATCGCTTTGTGATGCTGGTAGTTCTTCAACACGCTTACCGTCGATTTCATAAGCAACACATACTGGGATTTTTTCCCAACCTGTTAACACATCTAACTTAGTTAAAAAGAAATCTGTTAGTCCATTTACTCGGACTGCATAGCGCGCAATTGGAGCGTCATACCAACCACAACGGCGGGCACGGCCAGTTGTCACACCAACTTCGCCACCAATACGTCGGAGAGCTTCTCCATCTTCATCGAATAATTCAGTAGGAAATGGTCCACTTCCAACGCGCGTTGTGTAAGCCTTTACAATTCCAATTACTTTATCGATCTTGGTAGGGCCGATTCCACTACCGGTACATGCGCCACCCGCAGTTGGATTACTAGATGTCACAAATGGATAAGTACCATGGTCAACATCAAGCAATGTTCCTTGTGAGCCTTCAAGTAATACACGCTTACCTGCCTTAAGGGCTTCATCAAGAAGCAAAACTGTGTCAGCAACATACGGGCGGAGAATTTCAGCATATCCAAGATACTCTTCAAGGACTTCGTCAATCTCGATATTTTTGCGGTTAAAAACCTTAATAAGTACTTGGTTCTTGTCCCGGAGCGCACTTTCAATCTTCTGGCGAAGTATTGAAGGGTCAAACAAATCTTGGACTCGAATTCCGATACGGTTAATTTTGTCGGCGTATGCCGGTCCAATTCCTCGTCCAGTTGTGCCAATCTTCGACTTTCCTAAGAAGCGCTCTGAAACTTTATCTATTGTGCGGTGATAGGGTGTAATCAAATGCGCATTTGTTGAGATGACTAATTTGCTGCAATCAATTCCGCGCTCTGTTAAACCTTTGATCTCTTCTAGCAAAACACCTGGATCGATTACAACTCCATTACCAATAACGGGAATTACATTTGGTGAAAGAATCCCTGATGGTAGTAAGTGGAGTGCATACTTTTGATCCCCGATGACGACAGTGTGCCCGGCATTGTTGCCACCTTGATAACGCACAACATAATCAACGCGATCACCTAATAAATCGGTGGCTTTACCTTTGCCTTCGTCGCCCCATTGAGCGCCAAGCAAAACTAGTGCAGGCATCGGTAAAACCTCTCCAATTAACTAGAAATTACTTGAGTGATGAAGTACCAGTTGAACGAAGATCCTCACATGCGTGTACAACGCGTGCGGCCATTCCAGCTTCAGCAGCTTTACCCCAAGCGCGTGGATCGTATGCCTTTTTGTTTCCAACTTCACCATCGATTTTTAGCACACCGTCATAGTTCTTAAGCATGTGATCTACAACTGGGCGAGTAAATGCATACTGTGTATCTGTATCGATATTCATTTTAATAACACCATAATCAAGTGATTCGCGGATTTCTGACAGAAGTGAACCTGAACCACCATGAAAAACTAGGTCCATTGGCTTACTTCCGGCAGGTAGTCCAAGTTTGTTAGAAACCGCTTCTTGAAGTGTTGCCAAAATCTTTGGCTGCAACACAACATTTCCTGGCTTGTAAACTCCATGAACATTTCCAAAGGTAGCTGCTACTAAATAGCGCACATCGGTTCCTAGGGTCTCAATAGTCAGAAGTGCATCTTCAGGATGTGAATAGAGTTTTGCATCGTGCTTGGCTTCGATTCCATCTTCTTCTCCGCCAACAACTCCAATTTCAATTTCGAGAATTGTGCGAGCTGCGATAGACATGTCTAGCATCTCTTTAGCAACTTTCATGTTTTCTGCCATTGATACTGCAGAGCCGTCCCACATGTGTGAATTAAATAATGGAGTTTTTCCTGATGCTAGACGTTCTGCACCAAATGCAAGTAGCGGGCGCATGAAACCATCCAACTTTTCTGCTGGACAGTGATCTGTATGGATTCCAATATTGACGTTGTAGTTCTTTGCAACAACGTGTGCGAATTCGGCGAGCGCTACTGCGCCATCAACCATCTTTTTAACTGTTGAGCCTGATGCGTATTCAGCACCGCCCCAAGAAAATTGAATGATGCCATCTGACTCAGCTTCGGCGAAACCACGAATAGCTGCGGTAATAGTTTGTGAAGATGAAACATTAATTGCTGGATAAGCAAAAGCGCCTTTTTTGGCACGATCCAACATATCTACATAAATCTCGGGGGTTGCAATTGGCACTGTGGCTCCTCGTCGCTCTGGTGTAAAACTCTAGGAGAGCGCTTCGTTGAACCATCTAGAGGCTTACGGCCAATCCTCTCACTTACCTGCCAAAACCCACAAAAGCGGCACGAAAAAGCCCCTAAACCGAGGGGCTAGGGGCTTTTTCTGGCCTCTGGCTACATCAAAACCTTAAAGGCGTTACGCAGGAATCGGGCCAAAGCCGAGACCAGGGTGGGATTGCTCAAGAGTTTTAGAAACAATAGGACAAATGTTGAGATGCTCATTTTTCTCCTTTCATTAGGCGTCCCGCATCTTTGCCTGATTTATTGAATGAGAAAGAGCACTGCCAAATCTCTGTTGATAACAATGGCGAAAGGGTAATCTCACTCGTTATGAGCCAAGACCATGAGTCATTAGAAAACCTGCTTACCGAGGATCGCCACTTCTTGCCTAGCCCTGAATTCGCAGCACAAGCAAATGCACAACCTGATGAGTACGCGCATGCAAATAAAGATCGCTTAGCTTTTTGGGAAGAGCAAGCAAGCAAACTTTTGTGGGACAAAAAATGGGATGAAGTGCTCGAATGGAAAGCGCCTTACGCAAAATGGTTTTTAGGTGGGAAGATAAATGCGTCGGTTAACGCACTGGATCGACATGTCGCAGAAGGTCGAGGCAGTCGGGTCGCTTTTCATTTTGAAGGTGAACCCGGAGATACACGAACAATCACTTATGCAGAACTTCTTGTTGAAGTTAAAAAAACTGCTAACGCATTAACTGAAATTGGAATCAAAGCTGGTGATCGTGTTGCAATCTATATGCCAATGATTCCTGAGGCAGCAATAGCGATGTTAGCTTGTGCGCGTATCGGAGCTCCCCACTCAGTTGTCTTTGGTGGATTTTCAGCCGATGCCTTGTTATCGCGCATTCAAGATGCTGATGCAAAATTAGTTATCACTGCTGATGGTGGTTTTAGAAAAGGTTCAGCATTTGCACTCAAACCTGCGGTCGATGATGCACTTAAGGGCCAGCACAATGTTGAGAAGGTTTTGGTTGTCCAGCGCACAAAGCAAGAGACTGCTTGGACTGATCGCGATATTTGGTGGCATGACATTGTTGGTCGCCAATCAGTTGAACATGTTGCGGAAAGTTTTGATTCTGAACATCCGCTATTTATTTTGTACACATCAGGCACAACTGCTAAGCCAAAGGGTATTTTTCACACAACAGCGGGGTATTTAACGCAGGTTGCATATACCCATAAAGTTGTTTTCGACCTCAAACCTGAAACCGATGTTTATTGGTGTACTGCTGATGTTGGTTGGATTACAGGACACAGTTATGTCGTTTATGGGCCACTTATTAACGGTGCTACACAGGTTATGTATGAAGGAACTCCTGATACCCCACACAAGGGTCGTATCTTTGAGATTGTTGCAAAATATGGAGTAACTATTTTGTATACAGCTCCAACATTAATTCGAACGTGGATGAAATGGGGAGATGAATTTCCCCAAGCACACAATCTAGAATCGCTTCGATTACTGGGGACAGTGGGCGAACCAATTAATCCTGAAGCTTGGATGTGGTACCGAGAAATTATCGGTGGTAACCGTTGTCCCATTGTTGATACGTGGTGGCAAACTGAAACTGGCGCGATAATGATTTCACCTTTGCCAGGAGTTACAGCAACTAAACCTGGGTCTGCAATGAGACCAATCCCAGGAATTAGCGCAAAAGTTGTTGACGATAACGGCACACCAGTTGCCGATGGTCA
Source organism: Actinomycetota bacterium (assembly GCA_947480465.1). GTDB lineage: Bacteria > Actinomycetota > Actinomycetes > Nanopelagicales > Nanopelagicaceae > Planktophila. Next base: position 1,108 of record CANKCT010000012.1, on the reverse strand, counting down.
TGGAGGTTATTTAATTCTCGATGAGCCATGGCCTGCAATGTTAAGAGGCGTGTGGGGTGAAGATGAACGTTACAAAGAAACTTATTGGGGTCGATTTAATGGAATTTATTTTGCAGGTGACGGCGCAAAATTAGATGAAGAAGGTTCTATTTGGCTTCTTGGTCGAGTTGACGATGTTATGAATGTGTCAGGTCACCGAATTTCAACTACAGAAGTTGAATCTGCCCTAGTTTCACATGAAGCAGTGGCAGAAGCCGCAGTGGTTGGAGCAGCTGATGCGATGACGGGTCAAGGAATTGTTGCCTTTGTTATTTTGCGATCTGGTATTACGCACGCAGATGGCGAAGAACTTAATACACAACTACGTAATCATGTCGCCAAAGAGATTGGCGCTATAGCAAAGCCACGACAAATTCTGATTGTTAATGAGCTACCAAAGACACGAAGTGGCAAAATTATGCGACGATTACTCAGAGATGTGGCTGAAGATCGAGTTGTTGGTGATGCAACAACGCTGGCCGATCCCAACGTCATGAAGTTGATTGCTGCAGGGCTACAGAGTGCTAAGGATGAGGATTAAAGTTTCACGCCTAGATATTTAGATGTGAGTGAAATTAGTTCGATCTCATTTTTTAAAACACCAATGTGTTTGTAAGCGACCGTTCCATCGCTTGAGATAAACCATGTAACTGGTACGCCCATTCCAAAGTATGCACGGGATTTGCCATTGGGATCAAAGAGATTTGGCCAAGTTATTCCGTTTTTTCCTACGAATCTGCGGCCATCTTCAATGGATGCTTCTTCAACATCGACTCCGATTAGTGCGACTTTGCCTTCAGCTTTTTTATAAAAGGAACGCAAGATTGGTATTTCTTCTTTGCATGGTCCACACCACGATCCCCAGACGTTAATGATAGCTGGACCTGTGATGCCATCAATTGAAGCTCCCGCTGTTCCATCAAGACAGCCTAAAGTAATTGAATTTTCGACCGAAACACTTCTTATGCCAGTGCAAGAAACAACTTGGCCAGTAATCTCTTGAGTTGCTGAAGAACAACTGGTAAGCAGTAACAGCACAAGTGGTATGACGAATCTCTTCAACGGAAAT
>CANKCT010000011.1 GCA_947480465.1 Actinomycetota bacterium | reverse complement strand
TGTTCAAGCTGGCGAGCCAACTCTTCTTGGTTTAAAGATTTCGAAAGAGGGCAAGTAATGACGAGATTAGCGCCAGTACTTTCTGCACATTGGGATGAGAAAGACTCTTTCACAATCGAGGCTTACACACGCCATGGTGGATATCAAGCTTCACAAAAAGCTTTAGCAATGGATCCAGATGCCGTAATTCAATTAGTTAAGGACTCAGGATTACGTGGACGCGGTGGAGCAGGATTCCCAACTGGAATGAAATGGGGATTTATTCCGCAAGGCGATAATAAAGATCACTACTTAGTTGTTAATGCCGATGAATCTGAACCAGGTACCTGTAAAGACATGCCATTGCTCATGGCAAATCCGCATGTATTAGTTGAAGGTTGCATTATTGCTTGCCATGCAATTCGTGCAAAACATGCTTTTATTTATATTCGCGGAGAAGTCACACATGTTGTCCGTCGACTCAACCAAGCAATTGAAGATGCTTATAAAGCTGGTCATCTTGGAAACGGTATTGATTTAGTTCTTCATGTTGGAGCCGGGGCATATATCTGTGGTGAAGAAACTGCACTTTTAGATTCACTTGAAGGTTTCCGTGGGCAGCCACGATTGCGTCCACCATTCCCGGCGATTGCAGGTTTGTATGCCCGCCCAACTGTTGTTAATAACGTTGAATCAATCTCTGCAGTCCCTGCGATAGTTGCCAATGGTGCGGAGTGGTATCAATCAATGGGCACTGAAAAAAGCAAGGGAACAACGCTGTATTCACTCTCTGGCCATGTGAACAACCCGGGCCAGTTCGAAGCCCCATTAGGTATCACGCTTCGTGAAATCCTTGAACTCTCTGGCGGAATTCGCAATGGTCACACCTTGAAGTTTTGGACTCCTGGTGGTTCATCAACACCGATATTTACACACGAGCATCTCGATACTCCGTTAGATTATGAAGGAGTCGCTGCAGCGGGTTCGATGTTAGGTACAAAAGCTTTGCAAATCTTTGATGAAACTACATGTGTTGTGCGTGCAGTTCTGCGATGGACTGAGTTTTACAAGCACGAGTCATGCGGCAAGTGCACACCTTGTCGCGAAGGAACTTGGTGGTTAGTACAGATTCTGCGTGACTTGGAAGCTGGAAAAGGTACCGAAGCAGATCTCGCGAAGCTACTTGATTTGTGCGACAACATCATGGGCCGTTCTTTCTGTGCACTAGGTGATGGTGCAACAAGTCCAATTACTTCATCCATTAAGTATTTCCGAGATGAATACATTGCACACATAACTCATGGTGGCTGTCCATTTGATCCAGTAGCGTCAACTTTATTTGTTGGGGCTGGTGCATAAATGACAACTGCAGAAATCACCGACCTAATCACTGTTGTAATTGATGGGTTTGAAGTCAGCGTTCCAAAGGGAACGTTAGTAATTCGCGCGGCTGAGCAACTTGGAATTCAAATTCCACGTTTTTGCGATCACCCACTTCTTGATCCAGTTGGCGCGTGCCGTCAGTGTTTAGTTGATATTGAAATTAATGGTCGTGCATTTCCAAAACCACAAGCATCATGCACGATACCTGTTGAGCCAGGAATGATTGTTAAAACTCAACTCACTTCAATCGTCGCTGATAAAGCTCAAAAAGGTGTGATGGAACTTTTACTAATTAATCACCCTTTAGATTGTCCCGTCTGCGATAAAGGCGGTGAGTGCCCATTACAGAACCAAGCGATGAGTACTGGTCGCAGCGAGACGCGTTTTGAAGGCGTTAAACGCACATTTGATAAGCCGATAAACATCTCATCTCAAGTTTTACTTGATCGTGAACGTTGCGTTTTATGTGCGCGCTGTACTCGCTTTTCTGATCAAATTGCCAGCGATCCTTTTATTACTCTGAATGAACGAGGAGCACTTCAGCAAGTAGGAATTTACGAAAAAGCTCCATTTAAATCATATTTCTCGGGTAACGCAGTACAGATCTGCCCAGTTGGTGCATTGACTGGGGCTTCTTACCGTTTCCGTGCACGCCCATTCGATTTAGTATCAACACCGTCGGCATGTGAGCACTGTGCATCAGGTTGTGACATGCGCACAGATGTGCGTCGAGGTAAAACCCTTCGTCGACTTGCTGGCGATGATGCTTCGGTTAATGAAGAGTGGAACTGTGACAAAGGTCGTTGGGCATTTAAATATGTCACTGCTGTTGACCGCCTGACTCAACCATTAATCCGCGATGCTTCAGGAGAATTAGTTCAAGCTTCATGGCCTGAAGCTTTAGCGGCTGCAGCTAAGGGTCTTAAAGAAAATAGTTCCGCGGTACTTGTTGGCGGTCGTGCTACACATGAGGACGCTTACGGATATAGCAAGTTTGCAAGAGTTGCGCTCGGAACAAACGATATTGATTTCCGATCACGTATTTCTTCTGATGAAGAACGTGAATTCTTAGCGGCTCATGTTGTTGGCTCTTCTACAACATATCGCGATATCGATCGCGCCGATCATGTACTTTTAGTTGGATTTGAACCTGAAGAAGAATCTCCAATTGTTTTCTTGCGCTTAAATAAGCAATTCCGAAAGCGCGCTTTGAAAGTTTCTGCGATTGCAAGCAAGTTATCTATTGGAGTTGAAAAACTGAATGGTGATTTTATAAAAGTTGCACCAGGCCAAGAAGCTTTGGCAATCTCCAAGCAGACATTGACTTCGTTATCCGTAATCCTTGTTGGAGAGCGCGCATCAGAAAGTGCTGGTGCTTTAAGTGCAGTTGCAGCACTTGCGGATTCATCCGGTGCAAAAATTGCTTGGATTCCTAGACGTGCAGGTGAGCGCGGTGCTTTAGAAGCTGGAGCGATAGGCAATCTCTTGCCGGGTGGTCGTCCAGTCCAAGATCCTGCAGCCAGAGTGGATATTGCCGCACTGTGGAACGTGGCATCGATTCCTTCAGATAATGGCCGTAGCAGTGACGAGATTTATGCCGGCGTAAATTCTGGTGCCATTGGCGCACTTCTCGTTGGTGGCGTCGATCCACTTGATGGGGTCAACAGCGCAGATGCACTAGCTGCCCTCGATAAAGCATTTGTAGTCTCACTCGAAATAGCGCCAAGTGAGGTCTCTTTGCGAGCAGACGTTGTTCTACCGGTTGCGGCGATCACTGAAAAAAGCGGATCATTTTTAAACTGGGAAGGCCGCGCACGTGCATTTGATGCAGCAGTAAGTGATTCACTCAATCGAAGTGACCTTCGTGTTCTTTCAATGATTGCTGATGCTATGGGAGTATCACTCAACTTAAGTACAGTCACTTCGGCAGCTAAAGAGATTTCAACTTTAGGAAAATGGGACGGTGCACGTATTTCAATGCAGGCGGTTTCTCCATCGCAAAGTCCAGTTCTAAATAGCGACCAATTTATTCTTAATTCATGGCGTCGCCTTTTAGATCTTGGTACTTTACAAAAAGGAGAAGAAAATCTTGCCGGCACTGCACGCCAAACTGTTGCAGTGATATCTCCAAACCGTGCAAAGACTTTAGGCGTAACAAATGGTGATCAATTAAAGATCTCTACTCAACAAGGCTCAGTGACTTTGGCAGCGTTAGTAGAAGATATTCATGATGATGCAATTTGGGCTCCGCGCAATTCACTTGGTTCTCAATTACTTGTAAATCTAGGCGCTGGACATGGCGCAATAGTCACGGTGGTGAAGTTATGAAAACTGCAGAGTTAATCGGTAACGATCCAGGCTGGTTAATCACCGTAAAAGCTTTACTTGTCTTTGTTTTTTGCGTTGTTTTAACGCTGCTATCGGTGTGGGGCGAACGTCGCTTAGTTGGTCGCATGCAGCAGCGACCAGGACCTAACCGCGTTGGTCCATTTGGTTTGATTCAAGCCCTTGCCGACGGTGTGAAGTTGGCATTAAAAGAGGACATCATTCCGGCAGCAGCGGACAAAGTAGTTTTCATTCTTGCGCCGATTATCAGTGCTACTACATGCTTTATGTCGTTTGCAGTCATACCAATTACGGGACCAGTTAATCTCTTTGGCCAACAAACGGCAATGCAATTAACTGATCTACCAATCGGAGTTCTCTACGTCTTGGCCATTGCATCCGTGGGTGTATATGGAATTATCTTGGCTGGTTGGTCATCAGGTTCAACATATCCACTATTGGGCGGACTTCGTTCGAGCGCACAGGTGATTTCATATGAAATCGCAATGGGTCTTTCATTAGTAGCGGTCTTTATCTATGCAGGTTCGATGTCTACGTCAGACATAGTCGCAGCTCAATCCAATACTTGGTATGCCGTCGTATTGTTTCCATCCTTTGTCATTTATGCGATCTCTATGGTCGGAGAAACAAACCGTGCACCATTTGATTTAGCGGAAGCCGAAGGTGAACTTGTTGGTGGTTTCCATACTGAGTATTCATCGCTCAAGTTCGCTCTCTTTTTCTTGGCTGAATATGTCAACATCATTGCTGTTTCAGCACTTGCCACAACGTTATTCCTAGGTGGATATCACGCTCCACCATTCTTAGGATTTACAGAAAACTGGCTTGGTGGATGGTTTACAGCTATCTGGTTCTTCTCAAAAGTCTTGGTGTTTTTCTTTGTATTTGTTTGGCTCCGTGGAACATTGCCTCGCTTACGCTACGACCAATTCATGCAGTTCGGATGGAAAGTTCTAATTCCAGTCTCGATTGTTTGGATTTTGGTAGTTGCTACTTTGCGTTTACTGTCGCTTCAAAGTGCACCGCGTATTTACGTGATTGGATTTGCGAGCGTAGTTGTACTGCTGGTCATGTTAGTTAACATCGGATTTGAAAATGCGAAAACCAAAAAGATTAAAGCAATCATTGATGACACCTCTGCTCCAAGTTTTTCAATTCCAGAACTTCCAATGAACATCTCTTCTATCAATGTCTCTGCACCAAAGAAGGGCTCTGACCGTGGCTGAAATCGAAGCATTTAAAAATAATGATCGTGACCTCAAAAAAGTTGAGTTCACGCAGGTAGATCAACCTGGATCTGTCGGGTTTTTTGGTCACGCTAAAGGTTTTTGGGTTACATTTTCAACTATCTTCAAGAAGCCTGAAACCGTTGAATACCCTGAGGTTAAAGCCCCTACACAAGAGCGTTTTCATGGTCGTCATCAACTCAATCGACACCCAGACGGTTTAGAAAAGTGCATTGGTTGCGAACTATGCGCTTGGGCCTGTCCAGCCGATGCCATCTATGTAGAAGGCGCTGATAACACAGAAGAAAATCGCATGTCTCCAGGGGAGCGCTATGGCAAGGTCTATCAGATTAATTATCTACGCTGTGTTTTCTGTGGCTTATGTATCGAGGCCTGTCCAACACGTGCACTAACAATGACAAACGAGTACGAACTTGCCGATGATTCACGCGAGAAATTAATCTTTGAAAAAGAAGATTTGCTAGGCCCACTTCGAGCTGGAATGTTAATGCCCCCACATCCAATGTATCCAGAGATGAATGACACCAATTATTACAAGGGCGACGTAACACAAGCTCACCCTTCTCAGGACGTGAAAAAATGAACGAACTAGCATTACAAGTCGGCCAAACTGCAGCTCCTGAAGCAACTCTCTTTTGGATTCTTGCGCCATTAACTCTCATAGCCGCCTTAGGGATGCTATTAGTTAAGAAAGCAGTTCACTCTGCAATCTTGATGGCATTCGTGATGGTTGCTCTGGCGATTTTTTATATTGCACAAGGAGCTCCATTCCTTGGAATAGTTCAAATTGTTGTTTATACCGGAGCAGTAATGATGCTCTTTCTCTTTATTCTTATGCTCGTCGGTGTTGATTCTTCGGATTCACTTACTGAAACAATTCGCGGCCTACGTCCCATTGCAATTACTGCCGCGGTCGGTTTTGGTGGACTCATGGTTTCATTGCTGAGCCGTGCAACACTTGGACGCACTGCAGTCGGGGTAGAAGGAGTGAACGCTGATGGCAATGTGCAAGGAATTGCACAACTACTGTTTTCAACATTTGTTTGGCCGTTTGAAGTTGTATCAGCACTACTTATTACTGCAGCATTAGGTGCAATGGTTCTCGCTCACCATCAAAGAGTGCAAGAGCGACCAACACAGCGCCAACTTTCAATCGCCAGGTTTCGTGGAGACTCGCTGGCCAATACAGCAGGACTTCCAGCGCCTGGAGTTTTTGCTCGCCACAATGCGGTAGACGTACCGGCACTTTTACCTGATGGGACTCCTGCAGCTGCATCGGTAAATGCCAGCCTGAAGGCACGCGGAGATGTCTTGGAAACGTCTCGTTTTGAACTTGGAACTATCGATACCAGCGTCGAGGAGGAAAAGTAAATGGATGCCGCCAATTACCTCTATCTCTCAGCACTACTTTTCACAATCGGTGCCGTCGGCGTCGTGGTCAGGCGCAACGCAATAGTAGTTTTCATGTGCGTTGAATTGATGCTTAACGCAGCAAATCTTTCTTTCGTAACCTTTTCTCGCATAAACGGCGATCTCAACGGGCAGGTCATTGCCTTCTTCACCATGGTCGTTGCAGCGTGTGAAGTAGTTGTGGGATTAGCAATTATCGTGACAATTTATCGTTCACGTCGATCAGCATCTGTTGATGATGCTAGTTTGTTGATGCGATAACCATGATGACTTCAACCAGCCTCGTTTACCTTATTGCTTTGCCGCTGGCCGGCGCGACAATATTATTGCTTGCGGGACGACGCAGTGACAAATGGGGTCACTTACTTGCAACAGCGCTTTCAGCATCATCATTCTTCGTCGGGCTATACCAGCTTTCCTTAATGCTTGGCCGTTCAAATGAGCAGCGCCCAATTTCACAAAAACTTTTTGAGTGGATTTCAGTTGGGACTTTTAAAATTGATGCAGGGTTGATGCTTGATCAACTTTCTATCTGTTTTGTTCTACTAATTACTGGAGTCGGAACACTTATCCATATCTATTCAATTTCATACATGTCACATGATCCAGATCGCCGACGTTTTTTTGCTTACTTAAACCTTTTCATCGCAGCCATGTTGTTGCTTGTATTGGGTGATAGTTACCTCAATCTATATGTTGGTTGGGAAGGTGTTGGGCTAGCTTCTTACTTATTGATAGGTTTCTGGAACCAAAAACCTGCATATGCAACAGCTTCTAAAAAAGCTTTTGTGATGAACCGAGTTGGCGATATGGGGCTCTCTTTTGCAATCATGATTGCTTTTGCAACGATGGGTACTGTTTCCTTCACTGGCGTTAAAGCAGCGGCAGAGCACACATCAACTGCAGCACTGACGGGTATTGGAATTATGTTGCTCGTTGCAGCAACTGGAAAATCTGCTCAATTCCCACTGCAGGCATGGCTGGGAGATGCGATGGCTGGACCAACCCCAGTTTCAGCGCTAATCCACGCAGCTACGATGGTGACAGCTGGTGTGTATTTAATTACTCGCTCTAACTTTATATTTGATGCGGCCCCGACTGCACAGTTATTGGTTGTCATTGTTGGAGCCATAACTTTAATGTTTGGTGCCCTTATTGGTACCGCTAAAGATGATATTAAGAAGGCACTGGCTGCATCGACGATGTCGCAGATTGGCTACATGATTTTAGGTGCTGGATTAGGTCCAGTTGGTTATGCGTTTGCAATTATGCACTTGCTTACACATGGATTCTTTAAAGCTGGAATGTTCCTTGGTGCTGGTTCAGTCATGCATGGCATGAACGATGAAGTCAATATGCGCAAATACGGTGCTCTTCGAAAGTTTATGCCAATAACCTTTGCAACCTTTGGGCTTGGCTATCTAGCAATTTTAGGCGTACCCCCATTTGCAGGTTTTTATTCAAAAGACATGATTATTGAAACTGCATTCAATTCAGGCGGCATAAAAGGATTAATTCTAGGAAGCGTCACATTATTGGGAGCGGGCATCACTGCGTTTTATATGACACGTGTCATGATTCTTACTTTCACTGGAAAATCTCGTTGGGATGATGAAGCCCATCCTCATGAATCCCCATGGTTAATGTGGCTACCTATGGCGATTTTGGCGATTGGATCAGTAACTTCTGGTTATTTGTTGAGTCATGGTGATGCATTAGTAAATTGGCTATCACCGTTATTTGAAAGTCACGAAGAGCATGAAGAACTTCTCTCACCAATGCTTGTATCTGGCCTTGCGCTGACGATGGTCGCGATTGGAGTTGCGATTGCATTCCTGAAGTACTCTCGCAATGACGTCTCTGATGTTGCACCAGAGAATGTTTCGATATTTACTCGTATTGCTCGCCAAGACTTGTTACAGGATCGATTCAATGAAACGGTATTCATGCGTACTGGCCAAGTGCTGACAAAGGTTTTAGTAAAGACGGATGAGGTAGTTATAGATGGGGCTGTCCGCACAGTAGGCAGGGCGACTTTGGGGTCAGGCGCATCTCTGCGTGGCGTACAAAGTGGTTTTGTTCGCAGTTATGCGGCGTTGATTTTGGTTGGTGCGGTTGCACTAATCGCTGCAATTTGGGTGGTGACTCAATAATGATCTGGCTAACTCTCTTGATGACACTGCCTTTAGCAGGCTCACTTGCAGTTTCTTTGATTCCAAAGGCTAACGAGAAGCTAATTAAGCAGACTGCTTTCCTAACAACCCTAGTTGTCATGGGTACAACAATTGCAATGGCGGTTAATTTTCAACGTGATAACGCTGAACTTCAATTTGTGGAGAAATATTCCTGGATACCTTCATTTGGGATCAACTACGCACTCGGAGTAGATGGACTAGCGCTTGTTTTAATTTTGATGTCAACGATTTTAGCTCCAGTAGTTGTCCTTGCAGGTTGGAATGAATCTCAAGGTGGTCGTTGGAGTGTAAAGAGTTTCTACATACTCATCCTTGTATTAGAAACAATGATGATTGGTGTATTTGCCGCAACCGATGTATTCCTTTTCTATGTCATCTTTGAAGCAATGCTCATCCCTGTTTATTTCCTCATTGGTGGATATGGTTCAGGAGAACGCGCAGCAGCCGCAGTTAAGTTTTTAATTTATAGCCTCTTCGGTGGGCTTTTAATGCTGGCATCGATTATTGCGCTATACGTTATGTCTGGAGCGCAAGGTGGACATACATTTGACGTAGCGGCGCTTTCACAACTTGAAATGAGTTCGACTACCCAGAATCTTCTATTCCTAGGTTTCTTTATTGCCTTTGCAATCAAAGCCCCACTGTGGCCGCTCCATACCTGGCTACCTGATGCGGCAGATTCAGCTACACCGGGCACTTCAGTCCTCTTACTAGGTGTGCTCGATAAAGTTGGAACTTTTGGAATGATTCGATATTGCTTGACGCTATTTCCAGAAGCAAGTAAAACCTTCACTCCTATGATTTTAGTTCTAGCGGTCATTTCGATTGTTTATGGTGCGATTCTTGCTATCGGACAACGAGATTTAAAGCGCCTTATTGCATTTACTTCGATATCTCACTTCGGATTTATCACGATGGGGATTTTTGCAATGACTTCGCAAGGCTATAGCGGAGCAGCTTTATACATGTTCAATCATGGCTTTTCTACAGCGGCACTCTTCTTAGTCGGAGGCTGGATGATCTCTCGTCGAGGATCTTCTACGATTGCAGACTTTGGTGGGTTGCAGCGAATCACACCAGTTATGGCATGGATGTTTTTCATTGCAGGCATGTCTTCACTAGCACTTCCTGGGCTATCTAGTTTTGTTAGCGAGTTCTTGGTTCTTGTTGGAACTTTCACCCGTTATCCAGTTCATGCTGTGATAGCTACATTTGGAATTGTCCTAGCTGCTTTATACATTTTAATTCCGGTGCAAAAAGCGTTGCATGGGCCTACTACTCCCGGCAATGAAAATTTGAAAGATTTAAACCTTCGGGAAAAAATTGCAATCGCCCCCGTGATTGCCATAATCATTGCTTTGGGCTTCTATCCAGCACCACTTCTTAATGTTATTAATCCAGCGGCAACTCATGTAATAGCTCAATTGGGCTTTAGCGACCCTGTTCCAACAATTGGGGAAAAATAATGGTATTTACTGCGCCAGTTCTGAACTACACACTTTTATCACCAATGTTAATTCTCCTTGGTGGCGCATTGATTGGTGTACTTGTAGAGGCATTCGTTTCAAAGAGACTTCGTGGAGTAACTCAACTTAGTGTGACTCTCGGTACTTTGGTTTTGTCCTTAGCTCAAGTATGGAAAATCCGCAATGAACAGTCATTGACTGCAGCCTCAGGCTCTATTGTCATTGATGGCCCCGCAGTGTTATTACAAGCATCAATTCTCATCATCGCATTTATTTCTGTACTGGTCATTGCAGATACAGATCACTTCACTGCTTTAGCGGCGGCACTGCCAGGTTCAGAAGAAGAGCGTCACGCAGTTCAAACCGGAAATCAAGTTACCGAGGTCTATCCGCTAACGCTCTTTGCAATTTCAGGAATGATGATGTTCCCAGTTGCAAATGATCTCATTACTCTGTTTGTGGCCCTTGAAATGCTTTCATTGCCACTTTATCTCATGGCTGGATTATCCCGTCGCCGCAGACTGGCTTCACAAGAAGCTGCACTTAAGTACTTTTTGTTAGGTGCTTTTTCTTCAGCATTTTTCCTCTTTGGAATGGCTTATTTATACGGTTATTCCGCTTCAGTAACCTTCGCCGGAATTCGTGAATCAGTCGTTGGCGGTGGCGGAAACGACGTACTACTTTTGATTGGAATGGCTTTTGTCTCAATTGGCTTACTGTTTAAAGTTGGCGCAGTTCCTTTCCATGCGTGGTCACCAGATGTTTATCAAGGGGCACCAACTCCAATAACAGGTTTTATGGCAGCGGCAACCAAAGTCGCAGCTTTTGGTGCGATGCTACGTATTTACTACACAGTTTTTGCTAACGCACAATGGTCATGGACACCGTTATTGTCTGCAATTGCAATCATAACTATGCTCTTTGGTTCGCTAGTTGCTATCGCACAACGTGATGTAAAACGAATGTTGGCTTATTCTTCAATCGCACATGCAGGTTTCTTGCTTTCTGGTGTTGTAGCATTGAATAAAGCTGGACTAGATGCATCTATCTTCTACTTATTCGCATATGGCATAGCAACTGTTGGGGCATTTGCGATTGTGACTTTAGTGCGTGATGCAGGGGGAGAAGTCACGGATCTAAACCGTTGGAAAGGTTTCGGAAAAAGATCTCCTTGGTTAGCAGCAACTTTTGCGGGCTTCTTATTAGCTTTTGCTGGGATTCCACTTACAAGTGGTTTCATTGGAAAGTTTTCAATTTTTTCTGCAGCATATGAAAGTGGAGCTAAGGGCGTTGTAATCGCAGGTGTGCTATCTAGTGTTGTTGCCGCATTTTTCTACATCCGTGTAATCGTTTTGATGTTCTTTACCGACCCAGTTCAAGATGGCACGAGTGTTGAGTTGCCTTCAGTACTAACACGAATAACAATTGTTTTCTCTATCCTTGTTACTATTGCGTTGGGTGTGTACCCAGCCCCACTATTGAATTTCATCACACAGCTCGCGACGTTTAT
>CANKCT010000010.1 GCA_947480465.1 Actinomycetota bacterium | reverse complement strand
TTACAACGTTCAATTCAAAGATGATAAGTCTTATCCTTATTTAGCAGTAACCAATAATGAAGAGTATCCGCGAATTTTCATCACGAGAAAATCTAAACGTCCGGGAATTTCGTATTTTGGACCTTTTACTCACACCTGGGCTTTACGTAATACGTTAGATGTCATATTGAAAGTCTTTCCTATTCGTTCATGTTCCACCGGAAATTTCAAACGCGCTCAAATGAGTAAACGCCAATGCCTTTTAGGGGATATAGGAAAATGTGCGGCTCCTTGTGTCAGCTGGGTGAGCCAAGAGGACCACAAAAAACTATCTGATCGACTTGTGTCTTTCATGGCTGATGGAAACGCTGACATTGTGCCGACGTTGCGCGCTGAAATGGAGCTTGCATCCTCACGTGAAGAGTTTGAGAGAGCCAGCAAAATCAGAGATTCAATCAGTGCAATTGAGCGTGCTCAAGAATCGACAGATGCTGCATTGCCTGAAAGTTTGACGGCAGATGTAGTTGCAATTCATAGAGATGGTGTTCATGCGGCAGGATCAATTTTCATCATCCGAGGTGGCTCAATTAAGGGCTCGCGCTCTTGGATTGTTGATCACAGTAAATCTCTCGAAGAAGCCGACGAAGTAAGCGCGCTTTTTTTCTCAATTTATAGTCAAAGCGCCGCGCATGAGATTCCAGCTGAGATTTTGGTCAATGAACTCCCCAAGGACTCATCGGTTTTGGAAGGTTGGTTAACAACATTACGAGGTGGGCCGGTGACTTTGAAGACTCCGCTTCGGGGAGAAAAAGTTGAAATTATGCAAACCGTCAAGCGCAATGCGCAGTACTCACTCATCCAGTATTTAAGTAAACGCTCAACAGATGCTGCAGTGAGTGGCAAGGCACTTATTGAAATTGAAGAGGCTCTCGATCTGGATCGCACGCCACTGCGAATCGAATGTTTCGATATTTCAAATATATCTGGGACATCGGTTGTAGCGTCAATGGTGGTTTTTGAAGATGGTCTAGCAAAAAAGAGTGAATACCGCAGATTCATAATTAACACTGAGGCTGGTTTTGATGACACTCGGGCAATGCATCAAGTGATTACTCGCAGATTAAAGCGACTTCAAGATGACAGAACCGTGGACGCTGCTGAGGTCGCTGAATATGGTGGAAAACTGAGCAAATTTTCCTATCCACCGCAGTTAATAGTTGTCGATGGAGGTGCACCACAAGTTAATGCTGCTGCACGAGCGCTCAGTGAATTAGGCATCAATGACATAGCCCTGTGTGGATTAGCTAAACGATTGGAGGAAGTTTGGCTCCCTGGATCGAGTGATCCAATAATCTTGCCTCGAACGAGTGAGGGCTTGTATCTGCTGCAGCGAATTCGTGATGAAGCACACCGCTTTGCGATAACTTTCCATAGGTCCCGTAGATCGAAAATCATGTTGGAATCAATCTTGGATGAAGTTCCACAGTTAGGTCAGGCAAGACGTGCAGCCCTACTTGAGAGATTTGGTTCTGTGGCAGCAATTCGTAAAGCACAACTTGATGAGATAGCAGCGACCCCTGGAATTGGTGTAAAAATAGCGTCGGTAATCGAAGCGCATCTAAAGGCCATCACGACACAAAAAGTTGATACATCTACAGGAGAGATATTGGGAGAGTAATGCTGCAGAATGATTTTTTCTCATGGACTTCCGAACAGCAAATTGAGTCTTTGACGATTTTTGCCAAGAAAGCGCTAGAGCTTTATGGACTCACCGACGCTGAAATTGAATGCATTAACTACGAATTCAATGCAACATTCTCCGTCTCAACAAATTCTGGCGAAAAATTTGCACTGCGAATCAACATAAATTCCATGCGCACTAGCGAAAATATCCTCGGCGAAATCGAATGGGTTCAGTTTTTACAGCGGGTTCCAGAGGTGAATGTTCCGACTCCTATTGCAAACCTAGAGAATAGTTTTCTCACAACTATTGAGCATCAGGACAGTGCCAGATATTTGAATTGTGTACTGTATTCATGGCTTGATGGAGTTGAAGTGGGAGACGAACCGTCAATGGACCAACTTCATAATATTGGTAGAACTATAGCCACTATGCATAAAGCTTCTTCAGAATTTAAGCTTTCATCGAAATCACAGTTACCTGCATTTAAAGATCTACTCTGGGGGACTGAAGACTTTTTATTCGGATCAAAGTCTGTCCTTAGTGAAAGCCACAGAAAGCTATTGACGCAAGCCGCTCAACTCGTTATCAAATTGACCGATGAACTGTATGAAAAATCGAAAAGTCATATCATTCATGCCGATATTCATGGCTGGAATGTTATTTGCAAAGATGAAATTATCTACATTTTTGATTTCGATGATTGTGGCTTTGGTTTGCCCGCGCAAGATATCGCGGTTGCCCTCTACTACTTAGATACACCAGAACAGGATGCCGCCCTCCTTAATGGCTATCGGAGCGTGAAGCCCTTGCCAGAGTACTCAGAGCTAGCAATGAAAGCTCTTCTATTACAGCGAAGGCTAATGCTCTTGAATTATCTCTTTGAGACTAATAACCAGGAGCACAAGGGTATGTTGCCCGAATATTTAGAAAAAACCATCGAGCGCGTTTCAGGGTTCTTAGCGGATGCTCAGTAGATTTTCAACGCTTGACCGCTCTGGGCAAATAATATCGCTTACAGAAACCGCGAAAACAGCATTAGTGAGCTATGGTTTTGTTAACGCGGAAGTCACCTGTATTAACTATTTAACTAATGCGACATTTTCTGTGAAAACTATATGTGGGAAGAAATATGCTTTACGCATAAATATCAATTCAGTTCGTTCTCCGGAAAATATTTTGGCGGAAATTGAGTGGGTACAATTTTTGCAACTCGTTCCAAATATTCGTGTACCGAGTCCAATTATGAACCTTAGCGGTGGCTTTGTTACTTCAGTTGTTAATTACGATACGCGAGTCCGACTGAACTGCGTCCTCTACTCATGGTTAGATGGTCAAGAGATCCAAAGTAATCCCTCAACAGATGAGCTATACACCACCGGTCAAGCTCTTGCTCACATGCACAAGAACACTCAACAATTCAAATTGTCAGAAGTGGCCAATCTGCCAACTTACAGCGATTTATTGTGGGGAAAGGAAGACTTTCTATTTGGATCGAAATCTATTCTGAGCAAGCGTGATAAAAGAATTCTAGATAAAGCCTCTGATGAAATCATTAAGGTGATTCGAAAATTCTTTGATGGTTCACATTGCCATGTGATTCATGCCGACATTCATGGGGGGAACCTGATTGCTCACAATGGCGAGGTCTATATAATTGATTTCGATAATTGTGGTTTTGGCGTGGCGGTTCAAGATATAGCTGTGGCCCTGCATTACCTGGAAACGTCCGAACAAAGGGCAGTTCTCCTAGCAGGATATGAAAGTGTCCTAGCTTTACCGGCTTACACTGAGCGGGACATGCAGGCACTACTTTTACAGTATCGATTCATTCAATTGAACTACTATTTTAGAATCCATAATGATGCGCATAGGGCGTTACTCCCAGAGTATTTAGAAAATACGCTAAAAATCGTTTCCAGTTTCATGACAGATGTAAGAGGATAGGTCCATGAGCAATAGTGAAATTTTGGTACTCAGCGGGATGTCTGGTGCAGGTCGTTCTACCGTTGCCCATGCGCTAGAGGATTTAGGTTGGTATGTTGTTGATAATCTACCGCCAGCACTATTGCCGCAATTGGTGAGTAAAGGTTCAGGGCCAGATGGTAAAGAGTATGCGGTCGTGGTTGACGTTAGGGGTGGTCATTTCTTTGACGAACTCATGCAGGCCCTTGATGAATTAAAGAAGAATGGCTCGGAATATCAGTTAGTTTTTCTAGATGCAACTGATCAAGCGTTAGTTCAACGTTTTGAGTCAACACGGCGTCCGCATCCGTTGCAAGGTTCAGAACGGATTGTCGATGGAATCGCTCGAGAACGTGAAAAATTGGATGAAGTAAGATCCCAATCAGACATAACGATTGATACAACAAATTTGAATGTGCATCAATTAGAAAAGCGTGTTGGAGAAATATTTGGAAGTGGCAAAGTTCAAGGAATTCGTGTCAATGTCTTGTCTTTCGGATATAAATATGGAATTCCTGTTGACTCTGATTTGGTTTTAGATGCACGCTTTATTCCTAATCCTCATTGGATACCAGAGTTGCGCCCACTTACTGGCCTATCTGCCGAAGTAAGTGACAAAGTATTCAGTAATGCAGGAGTGAGAGATTTTGTAAAAAGCTATGTCAGTTTAGTTTCAACCATGGTTCCTGGATACATTCAAGAAGGAAAAAAGTATTTGACAATTGCAGTGGGATGTACCGGAGGTAAGCATCGAAGCGTTGCATTGACTCAAGAGATTGCGCACCAGTTCAATGGATTGAAAAATGTAGGTGGTATAGAAGTGAGTGCTTATCCGACTCATCGGGACGTTGGACGTGAATAGTTGTGAGTAAAGTTGTAGCACTCGGTGGTGGTCATGGTTTAGCAGCAACTCTTGCAGCACTTCGAACAATCACTTCAGAGATAACCGCAATTGTCACGGTCGCAGATAACGGCGGCTCCAGTGGCAGATTGCGCCAAGAGTTTGAGATTTTTCCTCCTGGTGATTTACGCATGGCCTTGGCCGCTCTCTGCGCAGATGATGATTGGGGCCGCACGTGGGCTGACATCATGCAGCATCGGTTTGTTAGTTCTGGAGAATTAAATGGCCATGCATTAGGAAATTTACTTCTTGCGTCATTATGGAGTTTCAACGATGACCCAGTTGTGGGATTGGACCGCGTAGGCTCACTTCTCAAAGTAGTTGGTCGCGTTCTTCCTATGGCCGCAGTCCCTTTGGACATTGAAGGAACATTCAATACTTCTACTGGTCGAATCGTCGTTCGCGGACAAAAAGAAGTTGCAACGGCAAAGGGACGAATTGAATCTCTACGTGTGATTCCACAAAACCCGCCTGCGCGCATGGAAGCACTCACAGCTATTCGTGTGGCCGATTGGATCACCATGGGTCCGGGATCTTGGTTCTCCAGTGTTATGCCACATCTGCTGGTGCCGATGCAATTAGATGCGTTGAGCAGGACGAAGGCCAAAAAAATTCTCATACTCAACTTGGATTCAAACTCAGCAAGCAATCCATTTGCAGTGGGCGAGGAGTTTTCAGGTTCAACCCCCGAAGAGCATCTTGAACTCTTTGCAGAATACGCCCCTGATGTGAAAATCGACTATGTCTTAGTAGATACCTCTGTTGTCCGCAACAAGAAATCACTGTCCGCAATGGCCAGACAGCTTGGCGGCCAAGTCGTGGCAGTCGATATTAGAAAAGCTCCCGGAAGTGTCCACCACGAGGTTTCACAATTAGCTCTTCATTTAGGCCACATTATGCGCCAAAGTTTGGTTGGATAAGCCCATGGCAATGACAGCATCGGTCAAGGACGAACTCAGTCGAATTTCAATCACCAAACCATGTTGCCGCAAAGCAGAAGTTTCATCCTTACTTCGCTTTGCTGGTGGCTTACATGTGGCAGCGGGAAAAATTCTTATTGAAGTGGAGTTAGATACGTCGCAAAGCGCCCGACGTTTGCGCAAAGACATCGCTGATATTTATGGACATGATTCTGATTTGGCTGTTCTATCTTCGGGCGGTTTACGAAAAGGTTCTCGGTATGTTGTTCGAGTAATTGAAGCCGGAGACGCACTGGCTCGCCAAACTGGTTTGGTTGATTCACATGGTCGCCCAGTGCGCGGCCTTCCACCCCAAGTGGTTTCTGCAGCTATATGTGATTCCGAGGCGGCTTGGCGTGGCGCTTTTATCGCGCATGGCTCTTTAACTGAACCCGGACGTTCCTCTTCTCTGGAAATAACCTGCCCAGGACCAGAAGCAGCGCTTGCACTTGTTGGCGCGGCTAGACGTATGGGAATTGTTGCCAAAGCACGTGAGGTTCGTGGTGTTGATCGTGTGGTCATTCGAGATGGCGATGCGATAGGTGTGCTTTTGACCAGACTCGGTGCGCACGAGTCTGTACTTGCGTGGGAAGAGCGCCGTATGCGCAGAGAAGTCCGGGCAACAGCAAATCGCTTGGCAAACTTTGATGACGCTAATCTTCGTCGCTCAGCCCGCGCTGCCGTAGCGGCATCGGCTCGCGTAGCAAGGGCCATGGAGATTCTTGGGGCTAGCATCCCAGAGCATTTAAAAGAGGCAGGGGAGTTGCGAATCAATCACGGTCAAGCCTCACTTGAAGAGCTCGGTTCATTGGCTGTTCCGGCGATGACCAAGGATGCAATTGCTGGTCGAATTCGTCGTCTCTTAGCAATGGCGGATAAACGAGCTGCAGAGCTTGGGATTCCTGATACCGAAAGCGGACTTTCTCCTGATTTACTGAATTAAATTTCCGTGAACCTGCGCCACTTTGCGGAGAGTTCACTAGATAGCCACTGATAGGATTCAACCAAGACCCCAACGTTGTGGCAGATTTTTTGCACCTCCAACGTTTGGGCTTTTTAGCCCCTTAAGCAGCAAGGACCTTTAACATGATTAATGTCGGCATCAATGGCTTTGGCCGCATCGGGCGCAACTTCTTCCGTGCCAGCCTTACTAATCCAAATATCAATATCGTCGGAATCAATGATCTGACCCCTAATGAAACACTCGCTCACTTACTCAAATATGACTCAATCTTGGGGCGCTTAGGGTTAGAGGTTACTTTTACAGATGATTCAATCACCGTTGATGGAAAGACAATCAAAGTTTTCTCAGAGCGCGACCCTGCGAATCTCCCATGGGGTTCAATCAAAGCCGATGTAGTTGTTGAGTCAACAGGCCACTTCACTAAGGCTGCAGATGCTGGTAAGCACATTGCATCAGGGGCAAAGAAGGTAATCATTTCTGCGCCAGCTAGTGACGAGGACATCACTATCGTTATGGGCGTAAACCACGAAAAGTATGATCCCGCCAATCATCACATCATTTCAAATGCATCATGTACCACTAACTGTTTAGCGCCAATGGCTAAAGTTCTCAATGACAATTGGGGAATCGTTAAGGGTTTGATGACAACTATTCACGCATACACAAATGACCAAGTAATTCTTGACTTCCCACACAAAGATCTTCGTCGTGCTCGCGCAGCCGCGACGAACATGATTCCCACATCAACAGGAGCAGCCAAGGCTATTGCACTTGTCTTGCCAGAACTCAAGGGAAAGCTTGATGGATATGCAATGCGTGTTCCAGTCCCAACTGGTTCAGCCACTGATTTAACGGTAGAACTTGCAAAAGAGGCGACAGCTGCAGAGATTAATGCTGCAATGAAGGCTGCTGCCAATGGTGCACTGAAGGGTTACCTCACTTACACCGAAGATCCAATCGTCTCTTCAGATATTGTCACCGATCCGTCTTCTTGTATTTTCGATTCTGGATTGACGAAGGTAATTGGAAATCAGGTAAAGATCGTTGGTTGGTATGACAACGAGTGGGGTTATTCAAACCGTCTTGTCGATTTGATTAGTTATGTTGGTAAGACGCTTTAATGACATCACTCGCAAGTTTTGATGTAGCTGGCAAGCGAGTCTTTCTACGCTGTGATCTCAATGTTCCATTGAAAGATGGAGTAATTAAAGATGATGGTCGAATTAAAGCCTCGCTGCCAACTATCAAACTTCTCCTTGAAAAAGGGGCTTCGCTTGTAATCGCGGCTCACCTGGGACGTCCGAAAGGTATTGCCGCACCGGAATTGTCGCTTGCACCAGTTGCCAAACGACTTGGCGAACTATTGGGACGGGAAATACTTTTTACTGGAGACGTCACCGGCGATGGAGTTACTGGGATCGCCCGGAATTTACATGCAGGCCAAGTATTGCTTCTTGAAAATATCCGTTTCAGCTCGGCAGAGACAAGTAAAGATGAGGCCGAGCGCGCAGCTTTTGCCGTGACATTAGCGGATTTAGCTGATGTATATGTTGGTGATGGTTTTGGAGCAGTTCACCGCAAGCATGCCTCTGTCTATGATTTACCGAAATTACTTCCTCATTGTGCGGGCTTATTAGTAGATGCAGAAGTAGAAGTGCTCAAAAAATTGACGCAAAATCCAGTTCGTCCTTACGGAGTTGTTTTAGGCGGCGCTAAAGTTTCAGATAAGTTGGGTGTTATTGAAAACCTTTTAGGCAAAGTTGATGTCCTAGCAATTGGTGGGGGAATGGTTTTTACATTTCTCGCTGCTCAGGGCAAAGAAATTGGTTCATCTTTAGTCGAGTCGGAAATGATTGAGGTAGTAAAGGGACTCATAAAAAGCGCTGCGGATAAAGGGGTTCAACTTTTTCTTCCTACAGACATTGTTGTTGCACCGACTTTTAGCTCGGACGCAACACCAACATTAGTTTCTGTCGATGAGATTCCCGCCAATCAGATGGGATTAGACATTGGACCTGAATCAGCCGCACTCTTTGCTCGGGAAATTGAAAAGTGTGCAACTGTATTTTGGAATGGTCCAATGGGGGTTTTTGAGTTCGCTAATTTTGCCGCTGGAACTAAAACTGTCGCACAAGCGCTAACAAAGGTGACCGGAATTTCAGTTGTTGGCGGCGGAGATTCCGCAGCGGCTGTAAGAGCACTTGGTTTTGCCGACTCCGAGTTTGGTTATATTTCAACTGGCGGCGGTGCATCACTTGAATATTTAGAGGGCAAGGAACTTCCTGGCCTGTTAGCACTGGGGTTATAGGGAGATCACGATGCGTAAACCATTGATGGCTGGAAACTGGAAGATGAATTTAAATCATCTTGAGGCTATAGCAGTTGCACAAAAATTGGTTTACTCACTCGATGATAAGGATTATGACGCCGTAGATGTTGCAGTCATTCCTCCATTTACTGACATTCGCTCAATCCAAACTCTCATTGATGGTGATCGCCTTCGTTTGACATATGGGGCGCAAGATCTCTCGCCAGAAGCAAGCGGGGCATTCACCGGAGATATCTCTGGTTCAATGTTGCACAAACTCGGATGCACGTATGTTTTAGTTGGACATTCAGAGCGTCGCTCGATCCATGGTGAAAATGATGCATTGATTAATCGGAAAATAAAGGCAGCGTTAGCTCATGAGATGATTCCAATTTTTTGTGTTGGCGAGGAACTTTCAGTTCGTGAATCGGGTGCCCATGTAAGTCACGTCATCCGCCAGATTCGTAGTGGGTTAGAGGGATTAACCAAGCCAGAGTTGAAGAAGTTGGTAATTGCTTATGAACCGGTGTGGGCCATTGGAACGGGAAAAGTAGCAACGCCTGAGGATGCCCAGGAGGTTTGTGCAGCTATCCGCGAGGAGATTGAAAATATCGGCTCGCCTGAGATTGCAGCAGCCATGCGAGTTCTTTATGGAGGCTCGGTTAAATCCTCAAATGTGGCTGAGATAATGGCGAAGCCTGATGTTGACGGCGCTTTGATAGGCGGAGCGAGCCTAGATCCTGAAGAGTTGGCAAAGATTGTGAAGTTTTACGCGCAAGGCTAAGTAATACCAAAGCGCGAATTGAAGGTATCCTTACCCTCTACGAAACAAGGAGTTTACGAACCGTGAAACTAGCTCTCTCAATCTTGCTGATCATAACCAGCGTCCTCATGATTCTGCTTGTCCTTTTACACAAAGGTAAAGGAAGCGGGCTCTCTGATTTATTCGGTGGCGGTGTTTCTTCGAGTTATGGCGGTTCGTCAGTTGTCGAGCGAAACCTTGATCGCATCACAATTGTTGTTGGTGGTCTTTGGTTTGCATTTGTTGTCGCTTTAAGCCTTGTTCTCAAATAAAACATTTTCCCTTCCGATTTTTCTAGAGGAGTAACGCATGGCAAGTGCAATTCGCGGTAGCCGAGTTGGTGCAGGTCCAATGGGTGAGGCAGAGCGTGGCGATTCGATTGCGCGTGCGTACGTTTCATATTTTTGTGCCAATGGACATGAAGTCCGTCCATCTTTTGCAGTGGAAGAAACGGTTGTTATTCCAGCTGAATGGGACTGCCCAAAGTGTGGTTTTCCAGCCGGAAGAGATAGAAATAATCCGCCTAGCCCAATTAAGAATGAACCGTACAAGACTCACTTAGCTTACGTAAAGGAACGACGTACTGACGCAGAAGGTGAGCGACTTCTAGAAGAAGCGTTACGTAAGATTCGTGGAGACGATTAAAGAGATTTAATAGTCTCTATTATTTTCGCAATTCCCGAACTTCTATTTGTTAAATTTAAGCGCAAGAGCGGAAAGTTTCGTGACGCTAATGCGTTTCCATCACCGAGTGCTTGCGCTGCAAGCAAAGTTGAAAATCCGAAATTCTTTCCTGGTATCTCAATATCTTTGGTGACGTCACCAGTTATTTGCAGAAACGCTCCATTTTGTTGTCCGCCTTTGTGAAACTGTCCAGTGGAGTGCAAAAAGCGCGGTCCCCAGCCAAACGTCACGGGACGATTAGATTTTGCAGAAAGTAATTCTCTGATTATCGAAATCGCACTATCGTCACGGCGATCTAAATAAGCCATTACAGCTACGTATCCATCATCTGGAATGCTGGTAATAAACTTCGCTAAAGCGCTTTTAAGATCAACGCCTTCTCCAAAAATCTCTACAACGCCATCTGTGACTGATGGAGAGAACTTTGGCATCACACCAGCCCACTCGTTGAGAAGAAGTGATGTTGCCTCTTTCGCTTCCGTAACATTTGGCTGATTAAACGGGTCTATCGCCAAAGCTGCGCCCACGAGCGCAGTTACCCATTCCCAAATGATGAACTGCGAGGCTAAATCAGCGTTTATAACCAGGTCGGCTGAACCTGCATATGCAATAGAAAATGCACTGTTTTCCTCGTTTGAATCAACCACAATCGGTAAACGTCCCACCTGGTTTTTACCTGTTGATTCAGCAACTAGTTGCTCAACCCAGTCACTTAAGCCAGGCATGTTGGAGTCAGCATCGCAATAACTCATGTATTGACCAGATAAGTATGCAATGGCATATGCCATATCAACTACCAAAGTTGAATCCTTGAGAAAAGCAGACTTGGTGGCACTTGCACTATCAAGTAGCACTGAAACATCAACACCAATCAATGCAGATGGCACGAGACCGAACGCGCTTAAAACGCTAAATCTGCCACCAACGTGCGGATCAGCATTTACTACCGTGTAACCATCTGCTCGCGCAGAAATATCGAGTGGGGATGATGGATCCGTAACTATAACAATATGGTTTTGGGGGACTAGGCCAGCTTGAGAAAATACTGATTCAAATAATGCACGCTGTGATGACGTCTCAATTGTTGAACCAGATTTTGAGCTCACGACAACTATCGTCTTTTCAAGGTCGCCGACTAAAGCATGGGCAATATAGTTTGGATCGGTAGAGTCCAGCACGAAGAGCTCTCGATTAAATGTCTGAGCGATGACTTCTGGTCCGAGCGAAGATCCACCCATTCCGCACAGCACAACACGTTCTTTGTTGCGATGCTTTGCACAAAGTGCATCGAGAATGGGTAGTAAATCTCTTGAACTCTCTGGTAAATCAATCCAGTTTAAGCGAATTTTCGCTTCTGTAGACGCGGCTTCACCCCAAATTGTTGAATCTTTGGTTGCTAACCGTTCGTGAATTTTACTCAACTCCACATATTTTGAGTCTGTTCGGT